>CAYWRD010000005.1:0-24585 GCA_964460675.1 uncultured Nitrosopumilaceae archaeon | reverse complement strand
ATTAGTAATTGATTGTGCAGTTGATGCAATTTCTTGTTGAGTATTTACAAGATTAACATCTACACTGGAAATAGGAGCTGTACCATCATTGGAAATTTCAATGGTTATAGAATTGTACCTAAGAGATGTTAGGAATGGTTCTAGTGGTCTTAAATTGATAACACTCTCACCTGTTACCTTAAAATCAAATTCAAAAAACGCGTTTCTAACTCCAGACTCTCTTAATCTAGAATAATCTACCTTAACTGTACCAGGGTATTTTTTAATTTGGGTATTTTCATCTATGTTTACAAAAAAGGTCAGATGGAAATTTTCTCCTGCTTCAGAATTTGAGTCTGCATCAGCACGAATAATGGAGCCTGGACCATCTGCAGGTGAAAATCCGTACGGTAAAGACAATTGTCCCCGGATTCCTGTGATGTCTTGCGTACCTACATTTGCCATAACAACAGTGAAAGGAACATTATTGTCTCCTGAGCTGACCTCAATTTTCTCATTTATAGTTCCAAAGTATGCATCTAAGAATTTTACATCTCCAAAATCTCGTTCAAAAGGAGAATCACCAAAGCCTCCAGAAATTGTTTGACCAAAGGAATTCTCAATAATTAATGGAAGTAACATTAAGAATGCAAACAAAAAAAGTTTGAGATTCGTCATGCTGTAACCTCCACTTTAGGTGAGTCACCTTCAAATGCTCTTCCGTCATGTATTGTTATTACTCGATCAACATCACCAAAATGTTCTCTATCATGGGTGACAACAATAAATGTCTGATTGATTTTTTTAGCCATAGATTTCATTAGTTGAACTATTGTTTCAGAGGTTACTGAATCCAGATTTCCAGTTGGTTCATCGGCCAAAACAATAGACGGTTTGTTAATGAGACCTCTTGCTATGGCTGCTCTTTGAGCTTGTCCACCCGAAATCTTGTTAGCTCGTTTGTAGACTTGATCTGAAAGCCCCACTGCATTTAGTAAATCTCTTGCTTCTTTTTCTGCAGCAGTGTCAGTTCCAGCAATTTGTCTTGGAAGTAATACATTTTCTATTACAGTAAGATCAGATAGAAGGTTTGAAAACTGAAAAATAAAACCTAATTTTTTATTTCTGAATGCAGAAATTTTGTTGTCATTTAGCTTTGTGGTATCGGTACCATCGATAAAGATTTTTCCTTTAGTTGGTTTATCTAACAATCCAATAAGATTAAGCAAGGTAGATTTTCCTGAACCCGAACTACCTACAATTAAAACAAATTCCCCTTCTTCAATAGAAAAGGAAACATCCTTTAATGCATGTACTTTACTGGCTCCTTCGCCATAAATTTTGTCAAGATTCTTGACTTCAAGAACTTTAGACAGTTCTCATCGCCTCCACTGGTAATAGTTTTGTTGCCCTGTACGAAGGATAAAGAGAAGCAATAATTGCCAAAGTAAATGATGTCAAAGCAGTCTGTATTATTTTTCCCCAGTCGTATGAGACCTCAAGGGGCAAACTATTGTTAAATGACATCTTTGTTTCTTTTGCATAGAAAGTATAGCCTAGACCTGTTGCAGTACCCACACCTGCACCTACTGCACCTATAATCATACCCTGAAAGATAAAGATAATCAAAATATCTTTTCGTTTTGCTCCAATAGAACGCATAACACCAATTTCTCGTGTTTTACCATTAACTAACATCATTTGAATGGTTACTATAGCAAAGGCAGAAGACATCATTCCGAAATATCCAATCATATTGATCATGGCAATCCCTGATCTAAATCCAGCTAGTTGTTCTTCAGCAGATTCCTCTATTGTTTCAGCTTTAAAATCTTCATTGGGAAATGAACGTAAAAAGAATTCTTTAACTTCAAATGCTTTTGAAGGATCATTTAGTTTGACCATTAACGAACCAGTATAACCATCTCTGCTCATCATGTCACGTAAAGTATCAATATGAACTACGGCAGTGTAATCAAATCCTTGTCCGCCGGGAGATTTTGCAATGCCAACTACATTGAATCTTCTAACTTGATCTTCTCCCCATCGGTCTACTACCAATACCTTTACATTATCTCCAACTTGTGCACCACCTAAATCACGTGCAACATTAGAGCCTAATACAATTGAATTTCGTGAAAATACATAACTTCCATCATCTATAGTTTCATGTACGGTTGAAGCTTGGATATCACGAAATGGATCTACTCCTACAATAGGAACACGGGTTTCTTCAATTAATTTTCCGTTTTTTGTCATGTTAATTTCAGAAGTAGAAGAAAGCCGCGGCGTTACCGCCTCCACAGATGGAATTCGTTCAAACCAATTAACTAAAGCTATATCTGATTTTTCAATAAAATCTGCTTCGTCAGTTACAAGAATATCTCCATTCCGATAGTCACTGATATCTCTGACGATAGCATCAAAGAGTCCCTGAAAAATTACAAAATTAACATGAATTACTAAAATCCCAATGGTAACTGCTAAAACAGCACCAATCAGACTTCCTCTCTTATTGAATAGCATTCTTTTTGCCAATCTTAGACGGTAATCCACAGGTATCTTGAAATATGTCTAATATTTAATGTATATGTTAACTAGTGCTAAGAATATAGACATTTTTATATTGAAATAGGTCTTTCTAAATAGTATGGAGTCATTTTAGGTGATAAATTGGACAAATTAGATATGAAAATTTTGAGCCGACTTTTGAATAATTGTAGGGAGTCGGACAGACAAATTGGAAAGAAGGTTGGAATTTCAGGTGGGGCAGTAAGAGCCAGAATCAACAAAATGGAAGAATCTGGCATAATAGAAAATTACACTCTAAAAATAGAACCTCCGATTTTGGGTTTAGGTGTATTGTATGTAGTTGTTTCTGGCCAAGACATGAAAGAAATTATGCGTCAAGTTAGCTTGATTGGAGAACCGTTTTTTGTGGTACCTTGTGTTGGAGGAATAACTGTATGTAGCATAGTTGTTAAAAACGATCTTGAACAAAAAATTCAACTTGCAAAAGATTTGATGAAAGATGTAAGAGTGTTATTAATTTTTGAAGCAGAAAATCCAGGATATAATCGTGATCTAACCAAAACAGATTTAGATATTATACATGAATTGATAAAAAATCCAAGGGCAAAAATAGATGTCTTATCAAAAACAACAAAACTTTCAACAAAAACTATTACCAGATGTCTTGAAAAATTACAAAAAAATGACGGTATTCAATTTACATTGATTTATGAACCAACAAAAATTCAAGACTATATACCTTATGCTATCCTAACATGGATTAATGGAAGTTTAAAAGAGACATTAGAAATATTAGAAAAAAAGTTCTCTAAATATTATTTACAGATCCCATTTATTTCTAAAAATCAAATAGTCCTTTTTCTATACAGTAAAAATATCTATGATATGGATCATTTAACTCAGAAGGTAAGAGATATAAAAAATATCAAATCAGCTGATTTGTTTATACCAAAAAAAATTTTGTTTCCCACAAAATGGTTAGAAAATACAATTAAAAATTCAAAAAAAATGCCAAAACTACATCTTTATCAAACGAATTAAATAATAATATAATCATCACAGTTTTGTGAAAAAGAAGAAAATCTACGACGGTAAGATACTTGGCTTAAGTGTGTACGAAGGCACAATAGAAGGTCGAAAAGTAAAACGAGAAATGATAGAACATAGAGGCGCAGCAGCTATGCTAGCATTCGATGAAAAAGATAGAGTAATTCTTGTTAAACAACACAGGTTTCCCCATGGATATGTTCTAGAGATACCTGCAGGCACACTAGAGAAAGGCGAAAAGGTTGAAACCTGTGCATTTCGAGAGCTGGAAGAAGAAACAGGATATTCAGCCAAAAAAATGACACCTTTGATTACTTATTATCCTTCAATAGGCTATAATTCTGAGATAATCTACTGTTTTGTGGCATCAGGTTTGAAAAAGAATTCAGATCTAAAATTAGATGAAGACGAAATTCTTTCTGTAGAGAAAATGGACTTTGCTAAACTATTGCGAATGATAAAGGCTGGAAAAATCAAAGATTCCAAAACAATTTGTGCTGCATATGCATACGCACACAAAAAAAGGTTGTACTAATTATTCATTATAGATGGGTTTTACTAAATCAGCAACATCTGCCCATGAAGTTCCTATTCTTTCAAACATGTATACTAAATCAAGATAATTAATTGGAATTTGATCTTGATTATCTAAACTCATCTTTAATTTTGATAATTTCTTTTGATAAATTCGATATAGTTCAATAGCCTCAATTGCAAGCCTTCTATCATGTTTAATGAAGGCATCAATGGATTTTTCTGCAATATCTTCAAAGCTTTTGACGATATCATAGATTCGTTTTAGTTGTTCTTTTGAAACATCTGAATCATAAATTGTATCAGCAAGCTCAACTATTGTATCTCCAGCATTTTCCAACAAGTTTGCAGCAATCCTATAATCAAGTACATCAATATTCTCTAAATTGTAGATATTAGCTAGTCTTGTATCTACAAGTGTACTTCTAATAAGTCGAACCAAAAGAAAGTATTGTCGGTTGACTTCAACGTCACGATTTGATAATGTTGGGAGATTTGTTTTATCCTCAGAAATTAGTCCGTTTAAAACATCTTCAAACATGCCAAGTGCAATTGAACTCATACGTTTGAGAATTTTTGCAGGATTCAGAGTAGTGGAATCCAAAAGAAATTGCATGTTAATGTGTGATGAATCTTCCTCTACAATCTCCATTCCAACTAATCTTCTCATAGAATTTCTAATTTTTTCACGGTCCTCTCCCGGAATAGTTGTGTTAGAATTAATTCGGATTAGATCATACCCTAAAAGATATGCCCCAGTAATATCAGCTACAATATTTTCATTTTTTGGCAAAGGATAAGAAATCTTTAGTTCCTTTGTCTGTTTTAGTCCCTTATCTGTTGTAATTGAAATGCTGTTTTGGCCTGTTTCTAATTCAACCTGACTGCTTTTTTCTAGATTATTTTCATCTACCCACTCTTTTGGCAATGATACCAAAATACTACTTCCTATTTTCTGCAGGCGTCGAACAAATTTAGTCAATTTATACTGATTTAATTAATTTAATCCATATTCTTATATTTTTCTTCAAGTTTATACTCAGATCAATGGAAGCTGTGGCATTTTGTCCTGCACATATTACTGGTTTTTTCAAAGCCGAATTAAATGAGAATCAAGAATGCAATAGCCTAGGCTCCATGGGTGCAGGTTTTTCAATAAAAGATGGTGTCACAACAAGAATCAAAGTGTCTAACAGAAAAGATCGAAAAGAAAACTGTAAAATCCAAACTTTAGGGTATCAATCAGAAAAGAAGGATATTTCTGAATTTATTGTAAATGAGTTTCTTAAACTTGGAAAATTTGATAATTTGTTTTTAGAAATTACACATGAAATAAAAGTTCCAGTCGGATATGGTTTAGGGTCAAGTAGTGCAGTTGCACTATCACTAGCTTATGCATTAAACAAAGTTCTCGACACTAAACTAAGTAAAGAAGAGATAGGCCAAATTGCTCATCGTGCAGAAGTAAATTGTAAAACTGGATTAGGAGATGTTATAGCATCATATTATGGGGGATTCGAAGTAAGAACTAAACCCGGAGCTCCAGGTTTCGGAAAAGTTGAGAGTATTAATACCGAAGATATTTCAATAATTATGATCTGTTTTTCACCAATTTCCACAAATAAATTCCTCAAAGAAAGACTCTCTCAGATAAATGGTCTTGGAGGAAAGATGGTAACTAAACTACTAAAATCAAGAGACTACAATCATTTCCAAAACATGTCATTGGAGTTTGCAAGATATGTAGATGTAATGACACCGAGAATGGAGAAAGTAATTAAAAAATTAATTGAAAATGGAATAAGTTGTGGTGTAGCCCTCTTTGGTGAAACAATTTTTTCAATGATTCCCAAAGAAAAAGAACAAGAGGTAATAAACATACTCAAAAAATATCCTGATGGAATAATCATAAAATCTAAGTTAGATAAAACTGGTGCAAGGGTTCTTCAAAATTAGCAGATCCTTCATGAGTTTTATTCCAAAATCGCATCCAAGGGCAAAGTCTTTGTTGATTAGAGAAAGACTAGTTAATGGATTTGATAAAGGATTAGTTGCAAAAGAAGGACTTTTAGCTCATGGTAGAGGCGAAGCATTTGATTATTTATTAGGAGAAAAGACAAGCAGGGTATCTAAAAAGGCAATCAAGGCAGCAGCTGCCCAACTATTATTAGCAGAACATCCAGTAATTTCTGTTAATGGGAACATAGCAGCTCTATGTCCAAAAGATATTGTCAAACTTGCAAAAGTTTCAAACTCAAAAATCGAGGTTAATCTCTTTTATTCTAGTGAAAAAAGAAAACAAAACATTGTAAAGATCCTAAGAAAAAATGGTGCCAATCAAGTTTTAGGTGTAAAAAAATCATCAATAACGGTATTGTCAGGTATAGATTCAGCCAGAAGAAATGTAGATAAAGATGGTATTTTTTCAGCAGATGTTGTACTAGTTCCTTTAGAGGATGGCGATAGAACCATAGCCCTAAGAAAATCAGGTAAGAAAGTAATTACCTTTGATTTGAATCCACTCTCAAGGACATCAAACACAGCAAATATCACTATCGTAGATAATGTTGTTAGAAGCATGGATTTATTGATCAATTATTGTCTGAATTTATCGAAAAGAAACAAAAACTACTTGGAAAAAATCTTGAAAGATTTCAATAATAAAGAAAATCTATCTTATAGTATTTTACAGATTAAAGATCATTTAAGGAGGAGTTCAAAGATTGCATAAAACAATCCAAGACATAATACGAATGAAAAAAGACGAAAAGAAAATCTCAGTAATTACCAGTTATGATTATACAGTTGCATCATTGTGTGATAAAGCTGGAATAGACATAATGTTAGTTGGAGACAGCGCAGGAATGGTGATGCTTGGTTATGACAACACAATTCCTGTGACTATGGAACAAATGTGTATATTTACAGAATCAGTTTCAAGGGCAAGAAAGAACTCAGTAGTTGTTGCAGATTTACCATTCATGTCATATCAATCTAGTTTTTCTGATGCTATTGAAAATTCTGGTAGACTCATCAAAGCTGGAGCAGATGCAGTAAAATTAGAAGGAGGATTACCCATGGTTGAAACAATTTCATCAATTGTCGAAGTAGGAATTCCAGTTATGGGCCATATTGGATTGCAACCCCAAACTACTATGCTATCAGATGGCTACAAAGTACAGGGAAAAACAAAAGAATCGGCAATAAAACTAATCGAAGATGCCAAAGCATTAGAAGAGGCCGGTGTATTTAGCATAGTTTTAGAGATGGTAACTCAGGATGTGGCTAAAATTATTTCAGATATTGTAAAAATTCCAACAATAGGGATTGGCTCAGGAAAGGGTTGTGATGGTCAAGTTTTGGTCGTACAAGATTTACTAGGAATGTATGATAAAATTAAACCAAAGTTTGTAAAAAGATACATGAATTTATCAGAGGATATCACTAAAGCAGTAGAAAATTACAAAAAAGATGTAGAGATAGGTTCCTTTCCATCACCAGAGAATTGGTTTACAATGGATGAAAATGAATTCAAAAAATTAAGAGATGAAATTGGCAACTAAAAAAAAGTTCAAGAAAGATCATCCCTCGTTAGATATTGTTAACTCTTATGGAACAGAACTTTCAGGGAAAAAAATTGTTTTATGTGTAGCAGGAAGTGTTGCAGCATACAAAGCAATTGAGCTTGCCAGATTACTAATGAGGCATGGTGCAAACGTTACTTGTGTTGCTAGTTCGGCAGCAACTAAACTAATTCAACCAGACTATTTCAAATGGGCTACAGGAAATGAAGTTATTACAAAACTTACAGGTGAATTAGAACATATCAGATTAGCTGACTACAAAAAATCGGATCTAATTATTGTATATCCAGCTACTGCAAACACCTTAGGAAAACTTGCAAATGGCATTGATGATACTCCTATCTCAACAACTTTAACTGTGGGATTTGGTTCAAAAATTCCCATAGTAATGTGTCTTGCCATGCATTCATCGATGTATGATAATGCAGCAGTAAAAAAGAATATATCATTTCTAGAAAAGAAGATCAAATTTCTATCGCCTCAATTAATAGAAGGGAAAGCAAAGGCTCCTGAACCTGAAGACGTACTTAACTATACACTCAGAAAATTTGGAATTTCACCAGTTTTGCATAACAAAAAGATCCTGATCACTGCAGGTCCTACTATAGAATACATTGATCCGGTAAGAGTAATCACCAATCTAAGCTCAGGAAAAACAGGAGTCTTGTTAGCATCTGAAATGATTTCTGCAGGAGCAAAAGTCACCATGATTTACGGGCCAGGGATAGCAAAACCTCCAGTAGGAGCTAAAATAATCAAGGTCAAAACAAGCAAAGAAATGTTTGATGCAACAAAAAAGGAATTGAAAAAGAGATTTGATGTAGTAATAATGGCAGCTGCAGTATCTGATTATACACCACAAAATACTGCCAGAACTAAAATTAAGAGTGATAAAAAATCTCTTAAAATCAATTTCAAACAAGCACCAAAAATTATTAACATTATAAGAAAACTACAAAAAAACACTTTATTGATAGGATTCAAAGCAGAATCTAATATCTCAAAGAAAGATCTCATAATTTCAGCTAAGCAAAAGCTAGCAGAATCCGATGCCGACATCATAATAGCAAACGACATTGGAACAAAATATCAAAAAAATCCCAACTATAATGAAGTGCTAATAATAGATTCAAAAAGACATACTGCCTCTGGTTGGAAGAAAAAAGAACATGTTGCTAGGTTTATCAGAAAAGAGATTGAGAAAAAGCTAAAATGAAAAATTCCGAACTAAAAAAATTAGTATCAGAGTATATTGAAATCAAACAAAAACTAATTAAAAAAAATGCCAATAGTTTTGAATTAACAGAGAAAATAAAGGATCTTGAACATAGATATTTTCATGAAACGGGAAGAAACTTAAAATCAGAATTAAACAATTTCAGATAAAATTGGCTACCTATTCAGAATATAAAAAAAGAAACATTATAATTTGGAATGAAATTGCACCACGATATCATAAAAGATGGGCCAGTTCACAAGTAGGTCCATTTGAGAGTACAGAAAAGTTAGTGCAGTTAGTCAGTCCAAAAGAAGATAGTAGAATTTTGGATATTGCATGCGGTACAGGTGCGGTTACAAAAAGATTAAGCGAAAAGGTTGGTCATACAGGTTTTGTTATTGGTGTAGACACCTCTATTACAGCAATAAAAATCGCAAAGAAATGGAATGGTAAAAAATCAAATTTGCAATTCATAAATGCTGATGCTGAAAAGTTTTCATTTAATGAAAAATTCGATATTATTACTTGCCAGTTTGGGTTGTTTTTCTTTCCTAATGCTCTTCAAGCGTTAAAAAATATGAAAAAATATTTGAAAGATTCTGGTGTTTTAGGAATATCCGTTCATGGTCAAAAAGACAAAGTTCCTTTCTTTGGAAGTATATTAGACGCAGTTACCAAATTTATTCCAGATTACATTCCTCCAGGAACGCCCTCACTTGATCGATATAGCACAGAAAAGACTCTAAGTGATGAAGTAAAAAAGGCAGGATTTTCTAGCATATCCATCAAAAATTTCGTCTTCAAACACAATCCAGGTGATTTTGAGACGTATTGGAAAAACTATCTTCAATATATTGCAAAACCATTACGAGAAAAACTAAACTCTCTTGAAAGATCAGAAAGAGAAGAACTCAAAGAAGTTGTCAGACAAAACACCAAACCATATACAAAACGTGATGAAACGATCGAATTTCCTTGGGAAGTTTTAATTTTAACTGCAGGAAAGTAAGTAAATGGCAAGAGGCTCAAAGAAGAAAGACGAGGGGCCAAAAGAATCTCAATTCAAAAAATTCCTAAAGAAAAGAGCTCCTATCTACTTGGGAATTATAGCATTATTCATTGTATTTATTGTGCCTGTATTAACCAAAGGCAATTTAGAAAATAGTTTTCCAGATAATCTATCAGATACAGAAGAAAATGTATTGAATACGCTAATGTCATACAAAGGGCCAAACAATGAAGGTCTCAGCGTAATGGATGCAATCTCTGAGAAAATCAAAGAAGAGTATCCAAATGAGGAAATCTATGATAATAAAAAAACCAATGTAGATGTGACAATCACGAACATAGACGCTCAAACTTATCAGGTTATTTTTAATTTTGAATCATACAAAGGCGAAATTAACTACGATTGGAATGTAAATCTAGAAACAGGAGATATTGATGGTAATGATCCTTCATCAAAACATATCATTGATTTAGTTGACTTTTACGATTAAGCTCAAACTGTAACTAAATCTTTTGTAAATTTATGCATAATAATTGGTTTATCTTTTACAATTAAGGAGTCTTCAATTCGAACTCCAAATTTGTTTGGAATGTAAATTCCTGGCTCTACGGTAATTGCCATGTTTTGTTTAAGTTTAGTTTTACTTTTGTGTGAGATTGTTGGTAATTCATGAACTTCCAATCCAATACCATGTCCTGTTGAGTGAATAAAATATTCACCAAAGTTTTTTTTGTCAATAAATTCACGGCAAGAAAGATCTACTGTTTTACAACTAGTATTTGGTTTTACAGTTTTTAATCCAAGTTTTTGAGATTCTTTTACTATTTCATATACTTCTTTTGCTTTTGATGAAACATTTCCAATTGCAAAAGTCCTAGTTGAATCTGAAACATAACCTTTGTATCTTAAAGTAAGGTCAACTACAACTAGATCTCCTTTTTTGAATTTTCTATCAGTGACTTGTGCATGAGGAAGAGCCCCATTTGGACCTCCGGCAATAATCAAAGGATTAAGAGTGGATTTGTATCCAGTATCAAACATTCCTTTTTGAATTGCATAAGACATCAAAATAGCTTGTAATTCTGATTCTTTTTGGCCAGTTTTCATTTTCTTTGTACATAACTCAAACATCTCGTCAATTATTTTAGAACCCTTTTTTAGAAGAGTGATTTCTTGTTGGTCTTTAATTTCTCTAGCATTATAGAATGGATCAGTTGATGCTTTTATCTTAGGAATTGACTTTTTCAGAGAATTCATTACAGAGTAGTTTTGACAATCTGTGCAAACAGTTTCGTTTTTTATTTTTTCAACCAAAGTAGAAATAAGACCGGTTCCTCTCTCTGATTTGATAATTTCACAGTCCTGAGATTCATCTTCTGCCCTACCTATCTCCAACTCTGGTGCAATGATTGAAGTTTTACCATTTTTCTCTAGTATGCCTATTGCCTCGCCCCAGAACCCAGTCATGTAAAATAGATTTTCAGGCTCGAACGCAACTAAGCTATTACAACCTAATTTTTTGGTAAATTTTAACAGATTTTTTCTTCTTTGCTTCAACATGAATCAGACCTAATCTTGTAAATTTATGTATGATGCAAGATTTGTATATTACCTAAAAGGGATTGGTCATCATGGCCGAGAAGAAAAAGAAAGTTGTAGCATTGTTATCAGGAGGACTAGATAGCCAGCTAGCAGTAAGAATGATGCAGAAACAAGGATTTGAAGTATCGGCTGTTGCAATCAAGACTCCATTTTGTGATTTTGATTGTGGTAGAGGTTGTGGATTTGAAATTAGAGAAAGAGCAGATGATCTAAATGTTAATCTAAAAACTGTTTATCTGGGTGATGAATATATCGAGATGCTAAAGCATCCCAAGTATGGACGTGGTGCAGGTTTCAACCCATGTGTAGATTGTCGTTCAATGATGTTTGATGCTGCCAAAAAACATATGGAAGAAATTGGTGCTGATTTTATTATTTCAGGTGAGGTGTTAGGTCAAAGACCTATGAGTCAACACAAACAAGCATTGAAAACAATTGAAAAAGAATCAGAACTGGAAGGAAAAATAGTTCGTCCATTGTCTGGTAGATTGCTTCCAAAGACTGATCCGGAAAAAGATGGTTTAATCAAGCGAGAAGATCTTGGAATGATAAGAGGTAGAACAAGACGTTCTCAATTAGAAATGGCAAAAGAGTTTGGAATTGAAAATCCTCCTAATGCTGGTGGAGGATGTTTGTTAACTGAAAAATATTTTGGAAAAAAATGCATAGATTTGTTTGAACATATAGAGACACCAACAACAAATGATATTGATCTATTAAAGATTGGAAGACATCATAGATTAGACGAAAAAACAAAACTTGTTGTGGGAAGGAATAAAGAAGAAAATGATATGATTCAAGCTCTTGCATTACCCAAAGATGTATTGTTTGAAGCTCGTGATTATATGGGTCCCACATCTATTATTCGTGGAGAAAATGCAGATGACTATGAAAAATTAGCTGCCTCTATTACATTGAGGTATTCTGATGCGCCAGAAACAAATCAAAGTTTTGTAAAAATAATAAAAAACAATGAACAAAAAGAAATTCTTGCAAAACCTGCAAAAGAACAAGATTATGTAAAGTTTAGAATTTAGGCGTGATTTTTTTAAGAATTTAGATACAGATAACAAAGAGTTTTTGAATGAGTAGATTTTAATTTTTTTTAGGATGCAGAAGCAAGAAAATAATACCTATCTTAAGGCAATTACTATTCGTGATCCTAGCGATGTTCACTCCATAAAAGAGGATATCAAAAAGAACATGATATTGATACTTAGAGTGACTCCACTTGCACAGAAAGATGTTGATCAGCTTCGAAAAGTTGTAGAAGAGTTATACTCTATTGCAAAAACAGAAGGAGCAGAGATTGCTAGACTGGGTGAGGAAAGAATTATTGTTGCACCTTCTAATATAAAGATCTGGAAACCAGAATATGATCTAAAATAGTTTGATCGCTTCTTGAATTTGTGGATAATGTGATGAGATTCTATACATTCTTCTGATATTCATCGAGAGGTTTTCAGATTTTTTACGTTCTCCATGATTAACTAAAACTCGTCTAAGCTTAGGTCGTAGTCTTTGAACAAAGGACATTAATTGATTATAATCACTATGACCACTAAAACCATCTAATTTTTCAATACTTGCATTAATTGTAACAACTTCAACTTTTCCTTCTTTTCCTAACAAAGATACTTGTTTTGAACCATCCAACACACGTCGTCCTAATGTACCATTTACCTGATATGATACAAATAGAATTTTGTTCTTCTTATCAGGAGCAATATTTTTGAAGTATTCTAGTACTGGTCCTCCTTCTAGCATACCTGATGTTGCAAGGATAATACAAGGAGAATCTTCACGTAATGGTTCTTCTCTTGCGTCTGCATGTTCCACATTTGTAAAATACTCTGAATCAAATGGATTATCATCAGTTTCAAGGATCTTTTGCCTTAATTCTCTTGCAAGATATTCTGGATATGCTTCATGTATTGCAGAAGCCTCTGAAATCATTCCTTCTGTGAAAACTGGAGCCTCAATCATTTCACCAGATTTCATGTAATGATCAATTACCATCATAATCTCTTGAGCACGACCAACTGCAGGAATAGGAATCAAAACCTTTCCACCGTCTGCCAAAGTATGATTTACCGCATTGATGAAGGCAGACTCTACTTCTTGTCTCGAAGGTTGGATGTCTTCTTTTAGACCATATGTACTTTCAATTAATAGTGTCTCAACACGAGGGAAATTCCAGTTTGCAGCTTCAAACAAGATACTTTTTCCAAACTTAATATCACCAGAATAAACAAAATTGTGGTCGCCGTTTCCAATATGAAAGTGACATAAAGCAGAGCCAAGAATATGCCCTGCATTGGCTAAGACGAGTTTAATATCAGGAGAAATATCGGTTACAGTTCCATATGGAAGAGTGATTGCTTGTTTCATTATCTGCTTGACGTCTCTTTCTGCATAGAGTGGGGGTTTTCCCTGAGCTGCTGCTACTTTGATTGCATCAAGTTGAATCAAATTCATCATCGGAAGTGTAGGTTCCGTACAATAGATTGGTCCTTTGTACCCATATTTGCATAAAGCAGGAAGGAATCCAGTATGATCAAGATGAGCATGTCCAATTACGACTGCATCTAGATCATCTAGTGTAATATTGGCCCAATCCAATCTAGGATATGCTTCGCTTGGACTTCTGGCGCCGGGGTTAACACCGCAGTCAATCAAAACTTTGCTTTCAGATGTAGTTAAAAGCATACAGGATCTTCCAACCTGACCAAATCCGCCTAAAGTTAGTAGGGATACTTCTGATTTTTCAGCTAGTTTTGGTCTGAATATCTCATCACCTATTTGTCGCAGTTGTTTGCTACGTTCAGATGCTGAAATTTTGAGATTATAATTTATTGTTTGAATTGTACTTGATGGCACAGTTGTGGCTTTTCTAATGCGTAATTTCCATCCTATTTTTTCAGTAACTTCTGCATGATTGAAGTCTTTGGCGTTTTTTTGCAAAAGCCAGGGTCTTTTTACTTCAACTGAAACTTCACCAGTTGCAGTATCAAAAAATGTTCCCTGTAAATCAGCATCTGTTGGAATGCATTGAGTTAAAATTTTCTTTGCGTCTTCTTCTGACTTTCTTATAGATTCGTCAGTTCTTACTACTATTCTCTTTTTTATTACATTGACTAAATTAGAAATTGTTTCATTGTTTTCCATTAGGTATTTTGGACTATTGGTGTAAAGAGCAATCCTAGGGCCTTCATATTCAATTTTTGTAACGTTTGCTTCTTTAGGAATACTTTGCAGTATAGTGGCCATTACATTCTGGCTAGAAGGTATTTCTTTTTGTTGCTGTTTTCTTTGCATTAAATCACTAAAGTTCGAGGATTGTTTTCTTTTGTTCATCGGTTAATAGTCGGAATCCATCTTTGTCTATAATTGCGACATTGATTCCATCACCAGTACCAATATTTCTAACAATTGCAGCTTTCACTGCTCTTAAGGCAATTTTTTTTGCCTCATCAACAGTTAGATCTTCACGGTATTCTTCTTCCAATAGACCATATGCAACTGGAGAACCGCTTCCAGTAGTAACATAGGATTTCTTTTCGACAGAGCCAAACATATCTATATTGAACAATGCAGGACCGTCATTATCGTAGCCTCCAACAAGAATGTCTGCGATAAATGGATAACCTCTATTTTGATGGAAGATCAATGAGGTTAATCTTGTAAGTGAATGTATAGGTATAGGTTCTTGTTTTTGGATTCTGTGAAGACTAGCATGATAACGTAAGATATCAGTAATATTTTGGGCATCTGCCACACCACCTGCTAAGGTCAACCCAGCATGCAGATCAAGTTGTTGAATTTTCATAGTATTGTTATTTGCTACAAAATAGCCTGCACTAGCTCTCATATCAGCACACAGTACTACACCATCTTTTGCTTGGATACCTACTGTGGTTGTTCCATGCAGAATTTTTTCTTCAACGTTGTTTGACAAAAAATACACCTATAGAGTTATCCTAAATGGCATTACACCCTTTTAAATAACTTTTTGATCGTTGAAATGATAAATAGTAATGAAAAAGCCTGATCGCATGCAATCGCATACTATGGAATTGCCACGACTAATTGTGGTAGGGGAAAAAAATATCTCGGAATTTGGACAATTTTTGATCTCTTTAAAGAAGCCAAAAAGAATATCGTTGATTTCTGGTTCTAATGTAAAAAAAATTCTTAAACAAAAAATTGAAAAATCCCTGGATTCCAAGAATATAAAGTATTTTTGGCATACATCGAAGGATAATAGTCTTGGATCGCTTAACCAAATCCAAAGAGAGGTAAAAAAGGACAGATGTGATCTTGTTGCAGGCATAGGAGGAGGCAGATCTGTAGATACTGCAAAGATGGTATCTTTTAATCTAGATATTCCGTTTGTTAGTGTACCAACTGCAGCATCACATGACGGCATGGCAAGTCCATTTGTTTCTGTAAAGAGCGATAAACCACATTCAATTGTTGCTTCTGCACCGCTAGGAGTTTTTGTAGATATTGATGTAATCAAAAAAGCTCCTGCAAAACTTCTAGCAAGCGGATGCGGCGATCTTATTGCTAACATTATTGCCGTCAGGGACTGGCAACTTGGACATAAAAAGACAGGAGAATATTATGGAAGATATGCAGCTGATTTAGCTTTAATGAGTGCAAAAATAGTAATGGAAAATTCAGGTAAATTTGCAAAAAAAGGATTAGATGCAAGAGAAATTGTTGAGGCGCTAATCAGTGCTGGGGTTGCTTCTTGTATTGCTGGAAGTAGCAGACCTTGTTCTGGAGCAGAACATCTCTTTTCTCATGCACTTGATAAGATTGCTCCGGGAAAGGGATTACATGGGGAAAAATGTGGAATTGGATCAATAATGATTTCCAAATTACAAGGCGAGGATTGGAGAAAAATTGCAAAGGCACTAAAAGATGTAGGAGCACCAACTACAGCGAAGCAGATAGGAGTAACCAAAAATGAAATTGTTGATGCATTAACGATTGCCCAGGATTTAAGACCTGAAAGATATACTATTTTGAAAGAAATCGAAATGACTGAAAGAAAAGCTCTAGATTTGGCTAAAAGTACTAAAGTTATTTAGTTGATTTTTGTTCAGGTGCCTTTTCTGCAGGTTTTGAATCTTCCTTTGATTCTTGCTTCTTTTGAGTTTGTTTGTTTTCATATGTTTCAATAAAATTGATCTTCTCAAGAGAGGGAACAAACTTGAAAATATCAAGTTGAGTAAAGTGTTTGATTATCTGTAATCCATCTGCTCTGAAGATTTGTTCGGGGATATCAATGTCTACTTCTTTGTCTTTTAGTTTAAAGGAAATTTTTGAATTCTCTACTGGGAGTCTATTTTTTAAAATTGCATCAACTTTGTCATTTAGGGATTCTAATGATTTTACTACATTTACATCATAAATGATAGTCTTGCCAGCAAACCTATGATTAAAATCAACTTGAACTCTTCCGGAGCCAATAAATCGTATTATTCCACGTTTGTTATCAACTTCGATTGTATCTCCAACAGATACTTTTTCTGCGTCCTCACCAAGTTTTCTGATAGGAATCATTCTTACTTTGCCTGAATCTCTTTCACCAAATCCTTTGTCAGGAGTGACTTCGACTGTTAATTTTTCTCCTACACTTGTTTTTGCAAGGGCTTCATCAAGTCCTTTTAGTACTGGATATGATGTGTCACCGATTGAAACTAGTTTTGGCTGATATTTTACATCAGTTTCATGAATATTGTGTTTTTTTGCATCTTCTTCTAAGGTTGTATCAAACACATCATCTGAATCTTTTACCTTAGCTGTATAGTCAACAAGAATTAGTGAGCCTTTTTCAAAAGTCAATGTGTTCGATCTCGAATTTCCTAATATTAAGTTAACATGGATTATAGAGCTTTTAGTTTTTCTTCTGCTGCTTTAAGACCAGCTTGAGGGTCTGTATCATAACCCATCATAGCTAAAGTTGACGATATTGAAGAGATTGTTCTCATTACATGATATCTATTTACTTCTCCCATACAGCCCACTCTGAAAACCTTACCTTTCAGATTTCCAAATCCTCCTGCTACTAAAACTCTGAACTTTTCAGCTAATGTGTTACGGAATACTTTGTCTTCCAAACCTTCTAGATAGTTTAATCCTATTACAACTGTTGAACGAGAATCCTCTTTGGCAAATGGTGTAAGACCGATTGCACTTAATCCAGAATAAAGTGCTTCAGAACAAACTCTATGTCGTTTAATTCTGGCATCTAAGCCTTCTTCAAGAATTATGTCTAATGCCTCACGATAAGCATACAGTAATGGTAATGCAGGAGTGAACGGGGTATGTTTTGATTCTTCGTAGTATTTGAAATATCTTGGAAGATTAAAGTACATAGTGTTTGGAGGATTGTCAATCATGTATTTTTTAGTTCTAGCATTAAGACAAATTGGCGAGATTCCTGGTGGACAAGCAAATGCCTTTTGTGCACCAGTCATTGCGATATCAACACCCCACTTATCCATCTCTAATTCTTCTCCTCCAACTATGGAAACTCCATCAACAATATAGAAGGAATCGTTTCTTGAAGTAAGATCTTTGATTTTATCTAGATATTTTATCATAGTTCCAGTTGAAGTTTCATTCCAGACACAATAGAAGGCCTTGATGTCTTTATTATTATCAAATGCTTCTTTAATTTGATCATAAGTTGGACTCTGACCGGGTGGAGTTTCAACTTTGATAGTTTCTCCTCCTGCCCATTCAATCATTTGAGCAAGACGGCTGCTAAATTCTCCGTTTACTGGAATTATTACTTTATCTCCTTTTTTAATTAGATTAACTACGCTAGCTTCAACAGCACCAGTACCAGAAGCTGAAAGACATACTGCATCACCTTCTGTTTTGAAAACTTGTTTGGTTTTTTCAACACAGGGCTCGTATAGTTGGACAAAATCATCACTTCTGTGATTGATCATTGGGACATACATGGCTCGCATAACTCGTTCTGGAACATTTGTGGGTCCCGGTAGCATGACTAAATATTCCAAATAATTTCGCCTGAAGGATGTTACTTTACGGGCTTTATTTAAAACTAGAGAATTTTTAGTCGTTTCTTTACATTAATTGATTTTAGAAAATTCTCTGTTCCCTTTGGAACAAGATTCTCCCATTTTTGATCGCTTACAATCAAATCACGAATATTAGTACCTGAAAGCCTATCTCTATTAGTAAACGGAATTGGTATTACCTTAATTCCTCTTTCTGAATACAATTTTTTGGTAATTGGATCGTTTGTAAAAATTATATCAAATTCTGGAACAATTGTATCTATCATCTCAATCCACTTTATATGATGTTCCAAATCAGGAATAAAATAAATCTCAATTCTGTCTAACATAGAATTATCAATAGAGTCTAGAATCATTTGTTTTCTTTCTTCAGCTGAAAATGGATTATTTTTACTTCTAGGCATGTTTGAGCTACCTAAACCAATCCAAAGTTTGTCTACTTGAGATAATGCAAATTTTAAGGCATCTAAATGCCCCAAGTGAAATGGCTGGAACCTACCAATTAGTAATCCATTCATAAATTTCAATAGAAAATTTGTTTTAAAAAACTATCATAAAGCTAAAAATATTTTAAAACTGTAATGCAGCCTCTGAAAATAGATGGATCGTTTGGTGAAGGTGGAGGCCAAATTGTCAGAACTGCCATCACACTTTCGTGTATAACAAACCAACCAATAATTATAGAAAACATAAGAAAAAATAGAAAATCTCCTGGTCTAAAAGCTCAGCACATTACTGCAATAAAGATTCTTCAAAAAATGTGTAATGCTATTGTAGAAGGTGCAAATATTGGTTCAACTACACTCAAATTCATTCCAAAAAAAATTCAAAATGTTACTCTTTCAGAAAATGTTGGAACCGCAGGTAGCATATCTTTAATTTTACAAGTTTTGATTCCAGTAGCAGCCATATGTAAAACAGAGTTAGATTTGACAATTAAAGGAGGAACAGATGGAAAGTGGAGTCCAACCATAGACTATACTCAATATGTTCTAAGAGAAGTCTATTCAAGAATGGGCATAAAATTTGCAATAACAGTAATTCGACGTGGGTATTATCCTAAAGGAGGAGGAATTGTAAAAGTAAATGTCGCTCCGTCTAAGAAAATAATACCAATTATATTAAAAAAAAGAGTTACAAAAAATACAGATTTATTTTGTTCATATTCTAAATTACCAAAGAAAATAATTTTAGACAAAATAAATGAAGTTAAGAACAAACTAATTCAAAGAGATTTTAAAGTAGATTTAAAAATTTTAAAGGAAGATGCCGCAGATAGTGGAAGCGCAATTTTACTTTGTAGTATAGATTCTCATTCAATAGTAGGTATAGATTCATTGTTTGATGTTCAGTTAAATCGTTTCAGCGAAGATGTTGCAGATAGATTTGTTCAAAGTAATTTAGGTGTAGATGACAATCTTGCTGATATGATAGTGGTACCTGCCAGTATGACAAATGGAATAAACAAAGTTTGGATTAAAAATATTACAAAACATCTAGAAACAAATCTGTATGTTACGTCTAAAATGACAGGTTGTAGGTATGGCATAGGTAAAATTAATGATGGATTTGAGTTAAGAATCGAGGGCATATCAAACGCCAGCATCAAGTAGTGCAGCAAAAAATAGTATGATTATGGATAAAACTACAGTAATTTCACCCAAAATAATTATTTTTTTTCGGAGTTTTTGAATTTGACTTGCTGACATACTGTTTGACATGATTCGATCTTCTACATCTTTACGGATTATTCTTACATGTATTACATAGGTAATGATCAATAAAATGACTAGAATAATTTTTACAAGTAAAAATTCACCATAACTAGTAGATACTAAAAGATCAGGTTTAGTTAAAAGCATATGGGAATTATATAATCCAGTTCCAATTAGAATTATCAAAGATGGAACTGCAATTTTGTTGAAACGTTTTCCCACACGAATCATTATTTGTAATCTTTCTTCAAATGAATTAGACATTGTTTTTAGAAGTGGAGATAAAACAACTCCAATAAATAAAGAACCGCCTATCCATATAGAAGCAGATACAAGATGTATCCACGTAAGTACTGCCTGTTCTAGAGTCATGAATTAAGATTTTTTAAATCAAATATTATGTATTTGGATCTTAACCTTTTTTAGTTGTATTTGATGTCAAGCAACAGAATGGGTTTACAAAGTAAAATGACAGTATATGCTGCAATAGCTGCGATGCTTGCATTGATGGGCGGTATTGTATTTTATGCAAGTTTGGATAATCCAGCTTTAGAGAAAGTAGAGATAGAGTTACTTAGTGTAGACATAATTGAAGTAAACAATATTGAGGATAAAACATCACTTCAGATTACATTTTTAGTAAAAAATCCAAGTGAAAAAACATTCACAGTTCCTTCCATAACTTATGATCTTTATGGAGATGGAAAATTAATTGGTGCAGCACAATATTCCACAGAAGATATCGCCATGCCAGGAAGAGCTGCATTTTATTCAGGTGCAGAGATTCCATTAAAAAGCAAATTAGTAATTACTAAGACTGAAGCAAATTCTGATGTGTATCAATCAATTGTAAATAATCAGGTAGATAGTTTCCAAGCAGAGGGAGTTATTGCAGTAGAAACTGCCTGGAGTATCGTAGAAAAAGAATTTCAAACCTCAACATAAAAGTGGGCCGAGTGAGATTCGAACTCACGATCACCGCCGTGTCGAGGCGGTATCCTAACCAACTAGACTACCGGCCCAATGAAGAAGGAAGAACGTAAGAGACATTATTAACGTTTAACAAAAGAAAGTATGAATAAAAGCCAGGGAGTGAAAATTAGTATTGGAAGATTTTACAGATGAAGAAAAAAATGGACTTTACAAAGCAGTGTATTCTAGAAGAGATGTTAGATCTCACTTTACCTCTAAGCCTATTGATGAGAAAATCCTAACTAAAATCCTCAATGCTGCTCATCATGCACCATCTGTAGGTTTCTCACAACCTTGGAATTTTGTATTGATTAAAAATAAAGATACAAAAAATAAAATCAAGGAATCTTTCGAAAAAGAGAGAAATCGTTCATCTAAACTAGTAGAAGAACCTAGAAAATCAAAATACTTATCATTTAAGCTAGAAGGGATTTTGGATTCTCCTGTAAATATTTGTGTTACATATGATCCAGCAAAATTCGGACCATTTGTAATTGGAAGATCTAGTATTCCTGAAACAGGATTATACAGTGTTTGTTGTGCTGTGCAAAATTTGTGGCTAGCTGCAAGAACAGAGGGAGTAGGAGTAGGATGGGTAAGTATTCTATCAAATGATATGTTACGGAGTGTTTTGGAGCTTCCTGAACATGTAATCCCAGTGGCATATCTATGTCTGGGTTATGTTGAGGAATTTTCATCCAAACCAGATCTTGAAAAAGCAGGTTGGCTACCTAGACTTGATTTGAAAGATGTTGTTTATTTTGAAAAGTGGGGGGAGAAGGAAAATTCAGATTGGAATAAAATTCAAAATATGATTAGAGCAAACTTGACTACGCTTAAATAATTACAAAGTTGTTTTTTTCTGGGCTTGTGGCGCAGAGTCATTATATTGACGC
Source organism: uncultured Nitrosopumilaceae archaeon (assembly GCA_964460675.1). GTDB lineage: Archaea > Thermoproteota > Nitrososphaeria > Nitrososphaerales > Nitrosopumilaceae > CAYWRD01. The sequence continues at coordinate 2,432 of CAYWRD010000005.1, read as the reverse complement.
GAATTATGGATAGCGCGGTAGCCTCCTAAGTTACAGGTCGAGGGATCGAAGCCCTCCAAGCCCGTTTAATTCTTGCAAAGAGTTATTGTGATTTAAATACACAAAGAATAGGCTAGGAGTCATGAAGATAGTTGTGGTTGCAGGAAGTCCAAGAAAAAATGGCCTTACCCAAGTAATGATGAAGCATGTTTTTGATTATGCAAAAATCAAGAATCCAGATTCTGTGTTGATCAATCTTTCAGAGGGCAATATTGAATGTTATAGAGGGTATGATGAAGAATATAATGACGAGACAAAGAAAGCTGCATCAAATCTTATGGATGCAGATATTTGGTTAATAGGTAGTCCAATCTATAATTCATTTTTTAGTTCAGCTTTGAAAAATTTATTTGAATATGTAAATTATAAAAAAACAGAAGGAAAGGTAGCAGGAATGGCAATTTTAGCTTCAGGAAACATTGGTTTTACAAATGTCCAAACCCTTTTGACTCAATTGCTTTCATATTTTAGAGTAATAACAAACCCCAAAGCTGTTTTTCTTACCACAGAAGCGATTTCAGAGCAAGGATCAATTAGCGATGACGCTAAAACTAGGCTAGAAAAGATGGTAGACGATACAATTGAATTAGCATCTAGAATTAAAAAGACATAGTATGAAAACAGATCCTACAGAATTATGTGCGTGTAAGTGTCATTTTGGTGGGGCAGAAAGTTGTCCTAGCTGTAAGAATAACCACGGCATAACCTGCTGTAATTGTAAAAATTAGTTATTTCTTTGATTTTCTTGTCTTTCTTTCAGAAGCTAACATCTTGAGGTTAGCTAGTTCTGTTTTCAATGATTCAATTTCAACTAATGTTTGTAAGTTTGCAATTTCTTGGTTTAATCTATCAATTTCATCGTCTTTTAGTTTAACAGTTTCTTTGAGTTTTGTAAGTTCTTTTGACAATTCATCTTGTGCTTCTTTTATTTCAGTTGAGCTGGCTTGTTTCCCTTCAGATGTGTATGTCTGCATAGTCTGAGTATTACTCAAGCTTTTTTTTTCCGTATGCGTATTATGAGATTCAGGGCCATGCATGTAGTCAGTACTCTTTTGGGCAAGCCACAAAACAACAACTAGAAACCAAGATATTGGAACCGCCATCATGAAAACAAATTCCAATATTGGTGCAAAGTCTACAAAATAGGGCCATAAAGCTGTCAATATTGCTGCAAACACACCCATCACAAGAGTGGCTAGGTGGTTTTTGACATAACCCATATTATTTTCAAAAAAAATCTAGTTTATAACCGTAATGCTGAAATCGACGGGTGAAAGTGACTAAAAAGAAAGAAGTGAAAAGTTACTCGTCTTCTTTAGTTGTAGTAGATTGAGGCATATCAGATTGAAGGATCTTGATTTTTTGTAATAATTCATTTCTAAGATCTCTTGCTACCCTTCTAACAGTTGGACGGGGAACACCAAGTTCATCGACAACTTTTGTGTAGATATCTTGTTTGTCAGTAATGCCTTTTTCTAGACAAGAATTAATTGCTTCTTTAATTACTGTGCTTTGATTTGTACGATTCACGAAAGTTTAGTTTTAGTTGTGTTATATAAGACTATTTTTGATGTGACAGATTTTTTGCAGACTTGGAAAAAATTGAAACATATTTTTGCAAAAGGTTAGAAAACCGAAATGCGTACATGTAATTCAGTATTTTATAAAATTATTAGAGATATGATAGAGAATTTTGAAATTATACAAAAAGACTCTTATGATAATAGAGAAAAGTGTTCTCGTTGAGTACTGTAAACATAAAAACAAATCATGGAAAAATTTCATTTAAACTATTACCAGAACTAGCTCCTGAAACAGTCAGAAATTTTGAAAAACTTGCTAAATCTGGATTTTATGATGGTACATTGTTCCATAGAGTAATACCGGGTTTTATGATTCAAGGAGGAGATCCTAATACCAAAGGTGGGGATAAGAGTACATGGGGAACAGGAGGGCCAGGCTATACAATAAAAGCTGAATTCAATTCTAGATCCCATTTAAGAGGAATAGTTTCAATGGCAAGAGCAATGGATCCTGACAGTGCAGGTTCTCAATTCTTTATTGTTACAAGCGATAGTACCTTCCTTGACAAGCAATATACAGTATTTGGAGAAGTAACTGAAGGAATGGATGTTGCTGATAAAATTGTTAATTTACCCAGAGATAACAACGATTGTCCGTTGCAAGAAGCAAAAATGCTAAGTGTAACCGTGGAATAAATGAAAAAAATTCTATCTATATTAGTCATCATTTTGTTAGTTTTTACAATTCCTACCTCAATTGCACAAGAAATTTCTGTAGGGGAAGAAGCAGAACAAAAATCTGTCACCATAGAAATTAGTGAAGATGGAAAAGTGCATGTAATACATGTTATTCAAAAAACAAATATCCCT
>CAYWRD010000004.1:0-25636 GCA_964460675.1 uncultured Nitrosopumilaceae archaeon | reverse complement strand
GCCTTTCAAGGCTAACAACTATGTCGTAGAACAATTAATTGATTGGAATAATATTCCTAACGACTCAATGTTCGTTTTAACTTTTCCACAGAAAGGAATGCTAAAACCTGACCACTATGCAAAAATGGAATCTGTCCTAAAAAGAGGTGCATCAAAAAAGGAGATTGCAGATGCTGCCAATGAAATAAGATTACAATTAAATCCACATCCTGCTGGTCAAATGGAATTAAATGTTCCAACTTTAAAGGACGGAACAAAACTTTATGGAATGCAACACAAATACAAAGAAACTTGTTTGTTTTTCCCTAGTCAGAGTCAGACATGTCATGCATATTGTAGCTTTTGCTTCAGGTGGCCACAATTCGTTGGTATGGATGAGATGAAATTTGCAATGAAAGAAGGACAACAACTGATCCAATATGTAAAAGAGCATCCTGAAATTACTGATATTTTGTTTACAGGCGGTGATCCTATGATCATGAAAGCCAAAATGTTTGCAAATTATGTTGATGCTTTGCTAAATGCTGACATTCCAAATCTAAATACTATACGCATTGGAACTAAAGCACTTTCCTATTGGCCATACAAATTCTTGACAGATAATGATGCAGAAGAAATGCTTGATACTTTTAGACGAATTACCAAAAAAGGAATTCATCTTGCAATAATGGCTCACTTTAATCATTTAACTGAATTATCTACTGATGCTGTAAAAAGAGCCATACAACAAGTCCGTTCAACGGGAGCAGAAATAAGAACGCAATCCCCACTTTTAGCTCATATCAATGATGATGCAGATATGTGGGCTAAAATGTGGACAAAACAAGTTCGCATGGGAATAATTCCGTATTACATGTTTGTTGTAAGAGATACCGGCGCTCAACACTACTTTGGAGTGCCTTTAGTAAAAGCTCATGAAATATTCCGAGAAGCTTACAAGAAAGTAAGCGGATTGGGAAGAACTGTAAGAGGACCCAGTATGTCTGCTACACCTGGTAAAGTTCAAGTTGATGGAGTAGTTAACGTAAAAGGAGAAAAAGTCTTAGCATTACGATTCTTACAAGGAAGAAATCCTGACTGGGTTTATCGACCATTCTTTGCAAAATATGATGAAAATGCAATTTGGCTAGATGACTTAAAACCTGCCTTTGAAGATAAATTCTTCTTCGAAGATGAAATGAATAAACTAAAACAATCTAAATAACTTGGCTAAAAACAACAAACTTTACCCACTATCTAGACAAAAGTATCTTACTCTATAACATTAGTAAATTGAATTCCAACCCTCAGTCAATGAATGCCGATGAAGTACTAAAAAAAATACAAGCCGAGAATATCACATATCTCAATTTATGGTTTGTTGATATTTTTGGTGAACTTCATCGCTTAGGTATGCCAAGTTATGCAATAGACAAAAGTAGCTTTGAAAATGGTGTTGAAAAACTAGATGCCAGTTCAATTCTTGGCTTCAAATCTGTGAATAAATCAGACATGATTCTAAAACCAGATCCACACTCTTTCAGATTATTACCTCCAGATTATGATCAGGGGAATAGAAAAAATGCAATAATGTTTTGCGATATCTACGAGGGTAATTCGGCTACTGAAATAAGATATAATCGAGATTCTCGTGGTATAGCAAACAAAGCAGCTGAAAAACTAGACGAGTTTGGAATTACCCATACTAATTGGGGACCTGAAATTGAATTCTTTGTGTTTGATGCTATCAATGTTTATCCTTCACCATATGCTGCAACTCATTCCTATGGGGGATCTGGTTATTCGATAGAATCAAAGGAATCTCCTTGGGCAAAAGGCAATATCAGTACAGCAATAGATCTTAAGGAAGGCTATTATCCATCTCAACCTAAAGATACGCTTGAAACTTTTAGAAAAGATGTATGTGATGATCTTTACAACTATTTTGGAATAAAAACTGAAGCTGAACACCACGAAGTTGCAACATCTGGTCAATGTGAAATTAACTTAGTTTACGATGAGATGATTTCGATGGCAGACAGTGTTGTTACTGTAAAAAATATTGTTAAAGTAAAAGCCAAGAGAAAAAACAAAGTTGCAACCTTCATGCCAAAACCAATCTATGGAGATAATGCATCTGCAATGCATACTCATCAAAGTTTATGGAATGATAATACAAATGTAATGTACGATCCTGATGACAACATTGCTCAAATGAGTCAAATGGGTAGATATTACATTGGTGGGATTTTAGATCATGCTAGTGCATTATGTGCCATTACAAACCCTACCACAAATTCATACAAAAGACTAGTTCCTGGATTTGAAGCACCAGTTAATGTCTGTTGGGGAATGGGAAATCGTTCTGCAGCTATTCGTGTTCCGATGTATTATAGACACCAGGAAAAACGAAAGAGAATAGAATACAGAGTCCCTGATCCAACAGCAAACATCTATCTGCTTGAGGCAGCTCTGTTGTGTGCTGGCTTAGATGGAATAAAAAACAAAAAAGATCCTGGCGATCCAGTTGAAGAAATTGTATACAAACTAACGCCTGAAAAGAAACGAGAATACAATATTGGCACACTACCAGTTTCACTAAAAGGAGCTATTGATGCATTGAATAGTGATTCAAAATTCCTAGAGGAAGTTTTTACAAAAGATTTTCTTGACAAATATTTACATCTAAAAGATAAGGAATACACAGCATTTGCACAAACTCCCACAGCTTGGGAAGTTTCTATGTATGCAGATACATAAAATATTGAAACTATTTACAACATTTTTAATTCCCTAATCTAATTCATAATAATGAAAAAGACATTTTTGTTGATATCACTATTATTTTTACCAATTATGTTTGTAAATGTTAGTGCTCATACAATTGATTCTATCGATGATAAATACAGAATAGAGATAGGTTGGATGAATGAACCAGTTGTTACTGGAGAAACTAATGGAATCGAATTATACATAAGCGAACTGATCCCATGCCCACAAATTTCCGAGTCAATAAAATGTGCCGAATCTCAAGAATTTAAAAATGGAATTTCAGATTTGCAAGATACTTTGAAAATGCAACTAGTTTTCAAAACAGATTCAATCACTCTTCCCTTAGAACCGGATCATAATATTCCTGGAAAATATTATGCTTTTGTAGATCCAACAGTTGCTGGTTATTACCAAGCAAACATCATTGGAAAAATCCACGATACTATTGTAAGCTTGTCTATGCATCCACCAAAGGTAGATGAAAGAGCATACATAGAATTTCCAGAACCTACTGATGTAACTATAAACCAAATAATTAACTCTCATACGGGTATCATAGAAAACATTAACGAATTGAAAGAATCAGTGGATGATCTGAAACAATCTAAATCTCAGCAGAATCTTAGTTATGCCGGAATGGTAATTGGCATTGCAGCAATAATTATTGCTGGCGTGGCCCTTGCAAAATCTAAAAAATAATCATTTTATTTTATTATATATTACATAGAATATCACACCACTAACAATAATGCCTAATCCAACCAAAATTATCTGCATTTCAAACTGAACTGCCATGTATACGGTTGAACCCATTCCGAACAAAGGCAATATTGGAAATCTTCCGATATTTATTGGGACTCGATAGGGTCTTTCTAACTCTGGCTGAGTATATCTTAAAAGAATTACAGACAAATTAATCATGAAAAATGTAACTACAACTGCAAAAACTACGATGTTTGCCACAATTACAATATCCCCGATAAAAGAAAATCCAAGTGATGCTACAAAAATTAAAACTACTGCAATCCAAGGTGTTTTTGTTTTATGATGTATTAATCCAAGTTTACTGGGTAGAGTACCATCTTTTGCCATTCCATACATCATTCTAGCTCCTGCAACAAGAGTGATTAGTATTGTACTAGATGTAGCAAAAAGTGCAATAGCTGAAAGTATAACATGACCTTGCTGCCCTAGTTTTTGCTCTGCTACATATGCTAGTGGAGCTGATGAACTTGCAAGCTGCTCCCATCCTACTGTTCTAATTGATGCCAATGAAACTAAAATGTAAATTATTGTAGTAATTAAAACAGAAAGCATTATCCCCTTTGGCATAGTTTTTTGTGGACGCTTTACTTCTTCACCCACATTTGCAATATCTTCAAACCCAATAAATGCAAAAAATACCAAAATAAATGCTAAAAGAATTCCACTAATTCCTAATGGAGTCTCAAAATAATTTAATTCTATTTCAACAGGATCTGAAAATCCGATAAAAATTATAATCCCTAAACCACTAATTGTTATTATTGCAAAAATAGTATTTGCCCATGCAGATTCCTTGATACCAATAAAATTAACTATTGATAATATTCCAAGTACTACCAATGCAGAAATCAAAATAGGAATGTTGGTTAAACCTTCCATGTAACCACCAAAACCTAATGCTACAGTAGCTGCAGTAATTATAGAAGTTAGTATGGTCAACCATCCTACAATAAAACCAACAAAATTACTTCGAAAACCTTCCTTAACAAAATTATATTCAGCTGCTGCTCTTGGAAATAAAGCAGTTAATTCAGAATAACTAAGGCCAGAAAATGTAGCTACTATTGCACCTAAAATAAATGAAATCCATATTGCATTACCCGCAAGACCTGCAGCTTCACCAATTAAAACATAGATTCCTGCACCTAAAATCAAACCTACTCCATACATTGTTAGATGAAATAGCCCAATACTCCGACTAAGTGATGCCATTTACTCTCCAATCATTTGTAATATTATGTTTCTTGTTCTATTCCTAGTATCCAATTCTAAAAATACAATCTGCTGCCATGTTCCTAATGTTAAACTCTGATTGATAAATGGAATAGTGAGTGAAGGCCCAACTAGTGAAGCTTTGACATGCGATCTACCATTACCATCATGCCACATCTGTTCATGTGCATACTCTATATCATTTGGAGCTATTCGTGATAGCATTTCTGGAAAATCTTGTAACAATCCTGGCTCAAACTCTATCGTTGTAAGGGCACCTGTTGAACCACTAACAAATACTGTAACTATGCCATTTTTAATTCTGGAATTTTTTACTATATCTGCTACTTTTCCTGTAATGTCTATGATCTCATTTTCTTTCTTTGATTGAATTTTCAATGATTTTGTTTCAACTACCATACTACACATAAGGATTAGATTAATTTAACATAAATCTAGATTATCAGTAACTAAAACTTCACTAGTTTAGAAATGAAAACAAGTACTCTAATAGAGCTCTTGATACTTTGCTTTTAATTCTCTATGTGGACCCACAACAGAAAATGCCCTTACGATATCAGTTTTACTTATAATTCCAATTAGATTCTTTTGACTGTCAACCACAGGAATCCCACTGATTGATTTTTTAATCATAATACTTGCCGCAGTAACCAAATCATCCTCATCAGAAATTGTAATGAGTTTATCTTGTAATAAATCCCCTACAGTTACATTCTTACTCTTTACAGGCAACAAATAATCTCTTGAACGTGTTTGACCTTTTGTAAAATAATCACTATGAGTAAGAAATGTGTTTGTTGTAATCAATCCCAAGGGGTTTCCTAAACTATCTATTACAACTAATTTTGATACTTCGTGTTTATTCATTAGATTAAGTGCTAATTTTAACGAATCTGATTTTCTGCATGTGATTACTTTTGGATTCATATACTCCTTCACTGTATTTTTTCCACCAAATACATTAGCATATGCCTTTGTCAAATCCGTACGTGAGACAATTCCTATTAGTTCTCCATCATCGTTTACTAAAATTATTGAACCAATCTTGAAAGTAACCATCCTTGCTGCACATTGTTCAAAATGATCTTCTATCCCATCTGTTATTGTGATAATGTTTTTCTGCATAACATGTTTTATAGGAATCTCATCAATAGCCCTTGCAGTTTTATCATTTGCAAGAAATCTATTGATATCTCTTTCTGTGACAATTCCTATTGGTTTATTTTTTGTTACGACTACTATTCTTTTTATCAATTTTTCTTGCATTAAACGTAGAGTTTCAAAAACTGATGATTCTGGAGAAACTGTAATTACCTTATCCGAATATCCTTTTTCCATGGATTCTTCTACCATTATTTTTTGATTTAAAAGAGACATTGATTATCATAATTGATTTCAATAAATTGGAAGATACCTAATACTTGTTTGTATTAGGAACTACTTCAATTTCTACATAACTCCCATTAAACGAAGTCTGTATTCCTTTTACTTTGCTTTTGTAAAGAAAGTATTTTTTTCCATCATCACTTATCGATCCTGAAATACCCAATAACTTGTTGTCGTGTAATGTTTGAAGTCTTCTATATACGGTACTTATTGGAATTTTTGTTTCGGCACTTATCTCCATTGCTGATTTTGGTTTCTCCATAGTGTTTTCCAAAATAGCCCTACAATATTTGTCGGCCATGACCTCAAGAATGGCGTCTTTCTTTGAGTCTTCTTCAATTTTTCTTCCAGATACTATTGTTTGCATATATTCTATAGGATTTATTTTTGATATAATGACTCAGAACACATTGCAATGCATTGCACTTTATTTAGGCATGAGATTCAGCTAAAATCTACTTTGAGATTTAAATTGAACTAACCTACAATTTCGACAGATGTTATTCAAAAATATCTTGGTCCCATTTGATCTATCAAAATCATCTACTCATGCTTTCAAAGTAGCACTTGATATAGCAAAGAAATATGACTCAAAGATCACTATATTGACAGCAGTTGAGGGAGACTCTTGGCATCACAAATTCTATGATTCAAGAGCAGATAATGAACTAATTAAAAAACAAAAGAAAGCTGCCTCTAAATTTATAGAAAATTTGGAGCAATCAGGTAAGAAAGCCGACGTTCCCATTAAATCCCAAATTGTAAAATCTACCTCAACTGTTCAGACAATAGTTACATATGCAAAATCACGTAAATTTGATCTAATTGTAATAGGTTCTCATGGTAGAACTGGATTAGATAAACTAATTCTAGGCAGCGTAGCCAATGGAGTAGTTCAAAAAAGTCGTTGTCCTGTTCTAGTTGTAAAATAAACGAGATGCAATTTTTGTGATTTCGATTATTGGCAGCGGTCGTGTGGGTTCAGCTATAGCGTTTCTTTGTGCTTCAGAATCTTTAGACGATGTTGTACTTTTGAATCGAACAAGAAGCAAAGCAATTGGTGAATCTATGGATATCTCTAACGCAATTCCAAATACTTCTGATATTATAATAAAAGGAACAGATGATTATTCTGACATAAGTGGTTCTGATGTTATAGTAATCGCAGCAAGTGCTGCTACATATAAAAAAAGTAGACTTGAGGTAATTCAGAAACAAGCTGAGATGATAAATGATATTGAATCTAAGATTTTGAAATACAGCCCTCAGGCAACCATTCTTATGATCTCTAATCCATTGGATGTATTAACATACATTTTTCAAAGAAATTCAAAAATTCCAAGAAACAAAGTGATTGGAATCGCATCTAGTCTTGATTCTGCAAGATTTCTACATTTACTTTCAACTAAACTAGGAGTTAAAAGAACAAAAATAACAAATGCAGTAGTAATTGGAGAACACGGAGATTCTATGGTGCCTTTGTATTCTAATATCAAAATAGATGGAAAGAATATTTCTGATTTACTTAACAACCAAGAAAAGGAAGCAATTACTGAAGAAGTTAGAAATTATTGGAAATCATTGAGAAATTATAAAAGCCGTTCACAGTTTGGAATTGCAAAAATTACATATGATGTTCTAAAGGCAATAATCACTAATTCTAGAATGGAAATTCCTGCCTCGGTTGTACTAAAAGGCGAATATGGCCTTGATAATGTATCAATAGGTGTTCCAGTTATTATCAATGGAAATGGCATATCGCAAATTCAAGAAGTTAATCTAGATAAAGATGAATCAAGATTATTCAAAAAATCTGCTAGTGCAATACTTGATTACATTGAATCATTAAAAAAATAATGATTTCAGACTATATCCTATAAAATAGGCCACAAAAGCTGTAACACTTCCTATAATCAATGTATACATTCCTGAGCGAAATTTAGAAGTTTTAACAATCTTTCCTTTAATCATTCCAACTAAGAAGAATGCTGCACCAGTAAAAGCAGCAGATATGTAAAATGCATTTGAATCTGTTTCAATTCCCAACAAAATAAAAATCAAAAATGGAACTAATGGAATCACTCCGATCATATTAAATCCTACAAAAGTGCTAATTGAGCTATTTATCGGCGCCTCATCATCATCAATTAAACCAAGCTCTTCTTTCATCATAGTATCTACCCAAACCTTTTTCCTTGACGTAATAATGCGAACAACTTCATCTAACAATTCATCTTTGAAACCTTTTTTCTCATAGATATCTCGAATCTCTTGCTTCTCTTCTTCTTTTGAATTATCAATGGAGTATTCTTCTTGCTTTCTTTTCATTTTTATGAATTCGTTTTTAGCTTTAACTGCTTGATAATTTGCAGCTGCCATTGAAAACCCATCAGCAAACAAATTAGCAAAACCCAGAATCAGAATTATTCCAGGTGCTAAAGAGGCTCCAATTACACCGGCAACAATTGCAAAGGTTGTTACGGTTCCATCTATAGAGCCATAAATGAAATCATCAAATCTCCATTTCATTTGTTGGCAAGAGATTTTATTATGTCTGTTTTACTAATAATTCCTGCAATCCCATCATTTCCATCAAGAACCACAAGTCCACTTACATTATTTTCTATAATGGTTTTGCATGCAGCAGTTAAATCTTCATTAAATCTTATGGTGATTAATCCTTCTGTCATTACGCTTCTAGCAAGTGAAACACTTCCAAATCCTTCCTCTGATAGGAATCCCCTTCTAATACTATCAGACAACGTAAATCCAGAATAGTCTTCTTCACTTCCTAATTCAATAGATATTCTAAATAAATCCCTGAATGAAATTATTCCCACAGGTTCTTCATCTTGTTTTTTAATAATTATTCTTGAAATATTGTTCTCTATCATTTTTTTAATAACTTTGTATAAGGGAGCAGCTGTATGTGTAAAAACAAAATCATGAGTCATAAAATCCACAACTTTGTCTTTTTCTTGATAATTGTTAAGGTAATATTTTACAAGATCCGTCTTAGTAATAATTCCTTTATCTTTTATGGCCAGGGAACTAATCTTTTTTTCAATCATTATTCTGGCAACTTCTTCAGGTGATGTTCCTGATTTCACAAACTGAATTGGTTTTATAATTTTTGAAATAGGTATATCATCTAGTCCTTCTTTTGATTTTTCTGAAAATAGAAAAAAACCTATGTCTTTTTCAGTAATTATTCCAACCGGTTTATTGTTATCAGTAACAATCAATCTACTGATGTTAGTATCAAGAAGTTTTCTAATTACATCTGAAATTGTAGATTTTTGCAAAATAGAAATTGGTTTATTACAAATCGAATCTATAGACAACACAATACCTCTCTTTTCGCTATAACCAGTTATCATACTCAAATTAATTATATTTCTAACATTTCCAATCATGGAAATCAGGACTCTTCTTATATTGGGAATAAAATGTCATATGTTATGGGAAAATTCAATAAAATCCTTGTTCCAATTGATGGTTCTAAAAACTCTATACGTGGATTAGAACGTGCAATTGAAATTGCAAAAGAAAGTGGTGCTGAAATTACAGGATTTTACGTTTTTCATTTACCACTTGCTGCTGGAATTAGATATACCAAAAAAATGAAAGAAGAGGCACAAAATAAGGCAGCTAAAGCAATTGGACCTGCAATGCGACGTGCAGAAAAGGCAGGTGCATCATTTAAGTATAAAACTGGTGGTGGTCACACCGGCTCTGAGATCGTAAAATTTGCTGAGAAAAATAAATACGACATGATTGTAATTGGAGCAAGGGGTATGGGATCTGCAAAAGAAACATTTCTTGGAAGTACCTCAAATTATGTAATGCATAAAACTAAGATTCCGGTCTTAGTTGTAAAATAATGAAAACTTTTTTTATTTTTCAAATTCTTCAAGATACGTTATCTGTAAAATATTATGAATGGTAAATAATGCTATGAGAGACAGAACTTTTGTTCTAATAGGTCTTGTTGTAGGAATAACTGCTTTGGTTTTATTTGTTGCAGTAATAGGTCAGGGAAACGTGAGGCACGTACAAATTTTTTGGCCAGAAAAAGTAGAACAAACAATTGCATTTAGAGATATTAACGGAGATGTAAAAATTGTAGGCATCTCAGGTACTTCTGAAGATAATAACCCTACATTGATAATGAGAACTAGCTTTGCATATATCCTTCATGTTGAAAATCAAGGAAATACCCATCATCGATTATACATTGATGGATTTAATGTACAAACGGATCTATTAGAACCAGGTCAAAAGGATACAATTACATTATATCCTGACAGGGAAGGAATATACAATTACTATGACAAACGACAAAGATTAAACCTTTTGGGGCAAATCAAATCTGTGCAAGTAGTACCATCTGATGGTTTTACGGGTTTTCTGAAAGATATGATATAGTTTTTAAAAATAATTTATGTTACTAATTTTACTCCACATGTTTACTAATTCTACTTGTTAAGCAATAAACTAGAAGTATAGGAAAAATAAACTACTAAAGGTCTAGGGTAAAAAATGACTGAGAGTAATTATGATATTTTGGGAATTTTGGAAGGCTCAACAGAAAAAGAGATTCGTGATGCATTTAGACGATTAGCACTTCAATACCATTCAGATAGAGGTGGAGAAAACGAACAATTCATAAAAATTAAACAAGCCTACGAAGATCTCAAGGTAGGAAAAAAATATCCAGACACTGATATAGAAAAACTAAGAAAATCCCGTGTTTATTCAGGAGACACAGAAGAAGACATTAGAAGAAAAAACCTGATCCTAGGTAGAGAACTTTCCAACGAAATGAAAATTGCTGAGGAGTGGGCAGCTGCTCTTAACAGAACTAATTCTACAGCATCTAGACTCTTTGGTTCTAAAACCTTAGGCGAAATGGAATTGGAAAGAAAGGCAAACGGGGCTCTTTCAATTAAAGGAAATTTTATGGCTGGAAATTTAACATACGATGGACCAATCATCATGCAAGGAAATGTCTCAAGTCCTTCATGGACAGAAGAATTCAAAACTAATATCACTGTTACAAAAGGTGATTTCAAATTCATTAATCCTATTGAAAACAAATATCGCATTGAAAATGGCGCACATCTGACTGTAACTAATGGAAATGTAGTTGTTGGAAATATTTTTGGAAGAAAGTACAAGGTACAAGACCCTGATGGAAGAGTGGGCATACATATAGTAAGAGAAAACAGGACTCATATCTCATGTCCTAATGGAAAAATAATTGCTGAAAACATTGTAGATACAGTTTTACTAGAAGCAGATACAATAATTCTTCTTAATATGGAAGATGATGTAAAAATTCTGGCAAGAGAACTTCTAGTTTATGGAAATAAAATAACATATGATTGTGAAGTCACTCTAAAAAAAGGTGGAAGCATACGATTCTTTGAACAATATTCAGTTCAAGGTTTTAGTGATGATGCCATAATCAAGTTAGAAAATGGCAAAAGAATAAGACTACATGATATTAAAGTAAAAAAAATCCGTGATCTAGCAGATGAATTCGTACCTGACAAATCCAAATTTGATAAGAATAGTACTATGGTTGGAAATGGATTTACGATCACTTATGATATGTTAGATAATCTAGAGAAAAAACCTACTAAACAAAATGGTGGTTGGAAGTCAAAAATTGGACTTTAGTTCTTTCTAAATCAATCATTTTATTATTATCAAAATTTGAAATCGTCAAGCAGCATATTAATTGCCAAATTAACATATGATTATGATGAAAATTATACTTCCATCTATAGTTGTAGTTTTTATTTTAGCATTTGCATCTACACAATCTTATGCTGAAGAAGATTTTGAACTTAGAGGAAATGGTTTTTCGCTGAACTCAGACCTAGAAACACCTACACTTTACAAATCCACTTTGAGGATGAATTTCAATAATTTATCTGAAATAACAAAAGGCTCTCTTATCATACGCTCTGATGATTCAACTGTGGCTGTTAGAATGATACCAGAAGAATGGAATCTATCTTATAATGCAGACGGTTCATTTATTGCATCTGGTTCCGTATACACTTTACAAGACACATACTATACAATGAAAATTCAAGGAGAACGTAAATTTGTGGCAAATAACTGGTCAATGTGGCAAGCTGTAGGTGAACTTGAAGGAAACGATGAAAAGTATTCATTTCAATTAGTAATAACAGGAGATGATAGATTTGCGACATCCTCTCAGAACTTGACACAGAGAATTATTATTCCCACAGGTAATGCGCAACAACATGAAAGAGGTTCGTATGTTCCAGAATCACCCACAGTATTTCGTGGAACTGTAGTTACTTGGATGAATCACGATACAGTAACTCACACAGTTCAAAGTCAAGATGGTAAAGGTAATGTTATATCATTATTCAATTCAGGAGTCTTAAAACCTGGTGATTCCTTTAGCCATCAATTTAATGAGCCTGGAATCTATGATTATTTGTGTACCCTTCATCCTTGGAGAGTAGGCACAATTATTACAGTCTAAACACGAAGAATTGATATTCACTTAACTAGACATAAAAAATAACGTGAAATTTACCTTTAGTCTAGATAAGAAACTCATTCTTTTAGTAATGGTTGTGTCGTTCATTGCTTTGTCCATTACAGCTTATCTTAGCTTTAATTATGCAGATCAGATTCTTAGAGAAAGAGCAGGCGATCAGTTAATCAGTGAATCAACTGTTAGGGGCGATTCTATCGTTTTTCTATTAGGTACTAGAATTAAAGAAACTCAGGTACTTGCAAGTGATCCAATGATTAGGAATCTTGTTACAGAATTAAACGATATTGATTCATTAACTGAACTACAGGAAAAAAAATCAGAAAAACAACGAGATTTCCTAATTCAGATTCAAGCATTTCAAGAATTAGTAGGATTTTCAATAGAGTTTGAAGATGCAAAAATTATTGGTAATGACGGTCAAGTGTATTTTTCCTTAAGAAAGCTAGCAACTAATGATTTTTCAAAAAATGATATCTATCAGAGAGGTTTAAAGGAAGCATTTTTTGATTTTGAGCCTGCAGCTGGACAAACAAAACTAGTTGTTTCAACTCCAATATATCCATCTGATAGTAAACTTGGAGAAAAACCAATAGGAGTTTTAATTGCAAAAATGAGGACAGCAGCTATTGATGAAATCTTACTAAATCGTAGTGGTCTTGGTGAAACTGGAGAAGTTTACCTTGTAGATGAAAATATGCTAATGATATCTGAATCTAGATTTATTGAAAATGCAATATTTAGACAAGAAGTAAATACACTTCCAGTTAAGAAATGTTTCAATGAAGGAGAGGAAGTAGTAGGATTTTATCCTGATTATAGGGGAGTATCAATTTATGGTTCATCTTTTTGTGCACGAGATCTTGGTTTTGTTTTACTTGCAGAAATAGACGAAGAAGAAACAGTAGAACCCATATTGATTCTACAAGACAAGATTCTTGAAACAGGAATTTTAATTACAACAGGTATGGCAATAATTGCTTTTATTATATCAAGAACTTTATCAAAACCACTAATCAAACTCAAAGACGCTGCAAATAAAATTGCAGATGGAAATTTTGATGTTCGCACTAACATTAAAACTGGAGACGAGATAGGCCAATTATCTCAGTCCTTTGATTATATGGCAAAAAAACTTCAAGAGTCCTTAATTGAAATTAGACAAAAAGAAGACGTAATCAAACAACAAGAAGACATTTTGCTTAATTTTGCAAATTATAGTGAAAATGATTGCGTATGTATGATCGATATTAAGGATTCAACAAAAATTACATCTAATCTAACCGATTCACAATCCAGCAAACTATATGGACTCTTTTTGAATACCATGGCATCTATCGTAAGATCACATAAGGGAATTGTAGTAAAAAATATTGGAGATGCCTTGTTATTCTACTTTAAGAGTCCTGATCCAAAAAATCTAGATACTTTTAGGAATATTTTAGATTGCTGTCTAGAAATGAGTGAAATACACGATGAATTAATAGAAAAATTTGAAAAGGAAAAACTACCTCTAGTTAACTACAAAATAAGCGCCACTTTTGGCTCTGTTAGAGTTGCAAAAATTACTCAATCTGAAATTGATGATATATTTGGTTCTACCGTTAATAGGTGTGCTAAAATAAATCCCCTAGCGCCAACAAATGGTGTTGTTATAGGAGAAACACTTTTCCAAATTGTACGAACTCTTAAGGAATTTAACTTCAAAAAACTTGAAGAAGATACTATTAATGAGCATGGATTTTCTGTTTATTCTGTTACAAGAAATACAAAAAACTCTGATAACCATAATAAAAAATAACTAAAAATTAATTATCACCATTGAGAATCATATAAGAAAAAACCACATAAGTTTAAACCACTCCTGTAGTTTATTCATACTAAATTGAATTATCACTTCTTTTTTGCAATAGCTGGATTCCTTTTTTTGATTCCGATGGCATCAGCTGAGGAATATGTGATAGATATTCCCTTTGGTGCATATAATCCAGAACTCAATACTCCTACTGATGTTTGGTATGATCCACCAAGAATTACTATTATCGAAGGGGACTCCATAACGTGGTATAATGCAGATAAAGAAGGTCACACAGTTACTAGTGGTCAAGGATCAGGAAGATTTGGTTGGATGAGTGACAAGTTTGGTAATCCTGATGGGTTATTTGATAGTGGGAGATTCATGCCAGGCGAGTCTTGGACTCATACATTTGAAAACACGGGAACGTTTTCTTACTTTTGTACAATACATCCATGGATGGAAGGGGTAGTTATTGTGGAATCCGAAATTCCTGATTATCCTCATGATGCAACTGGTAAGGAACTTACATTCCCACTTTTACAATATACTCCAGATAGAAACATTGAAGTCAATTTAACTTGGGATCCTCCGGTTATTAGAACTCACGAAAAAATTCAGTTTGTTTATCAATTTTATGATCCACTAACAAACTCTAACCTTGCTAACATGCAATATGATTTTGTAATATTCCAGAATGGAAAGGAGATATATCGAGATACTGGAAAAAACCAAATTGGTGGCGACTATAGAAATTTTATTTTTGATGAAGAAGGTTCTATCATCATAAGATTTGAAGGAATACAGAAATCTGGAATTATAACTGAAGAAAGTGTTACTGTTGGTGGAAAAGTGGAAAGTGCTGCTCAAAGAAGTGTTGATTTTACAACAGTCGTATATGATAACCCTGAAAAAACAACACATGAGGTCTTCCATGTAAAACCGGCACAAAGACTTGAAATCTATTATGAATTAATGATATTATTCATTCTAGTCCCTGCAGCACTATTCATAGGAGTTCTTTTCTGGGTAAAGAAAAAACCTGACACATCAAAAGAAAAATCTAGCGCTGTTTAACATAAAGAAATTAAAAAGAAATTAAATTGATTGAACTTTTCTAGTCTACTAGTTCGGTCCAACCTTTTTCGAAGACTGAGTTCTTGTAGAGTGGAACTGGTTGTCCAACGGTGAAATCCATTGGCCTCATCCAGAAGATTGCCTTTGTTGGGCAAACACCAATGCATGCTCCGTCAGAGATACATCTTTCTGGGTAAAAGACAAATGCTTTACCTCTCTTCCAGCCTTCAACTGGTTTTACTCTAAGTACATCTGGTCCCAATGATGTGCATATTTCTACGCAGAGTGCGCATCCAATACACATTTGTTCACCGATGTCCGGAATAATTCCTACTGGCATAACGAAGAAATTACGATTTTGATCTTAATATAACTTGCCCATTATAACGGCGTTTGAGAATTTTATAACACCGTTTGTAATTCTGATCGCAGAAAAATCTAGTTTAATGATTTTTGTTTTTGTGTAAATTCAAAAAGTGATAGGTTTCCTTCAATTTCCTTAAGCTGGTATAGCATCCCTCCTTTAGGATACAAGACTTGTCTGCCTCCAGGTAATAATACCCACTCTTGATCTTTTTTTCTTGCCATGGCAACTGCAAGCAGATATGACTTGACATCTATACCAACTGTTGCCAATAACATTATTGAAGAATTTACAAATCTTGAAGAATCTTTATCTTCAAAAAGATTGTTAATACCATTTAATGAATCGATGATTATCAAGAATTTTTCTTTGGAAATTTGTTCAATAATACGAGCTAAATCCTCATTCCAGTTGTTCTTATTTAGATGATAGATAGTAACTTTGGATTTTTTTTTAATTAGGTTTGCAGTAACATAACCAGAATATAATAAATCAAAATCAAGATAAATTATTTTACAATTGACAGAATCTATCAGCCGATTTAAGAAATCAGCTTTGTCAAAGGGGTTAGAACATAAAACTATATTTGGTGTAATTTTACAAAATTTGTTTTCAATTTCTGCGATATCTCTATCTACTAATAGCTCAGGATTTTTATCCAACACCATCTTAGCAATTTACGTATATAATAATGAATTTCGGTTCTAAAGATATTTCAACTGATTTTCCAAGTTCAGGAAAAATTTACATGAATAATGCTTCTGTATCCTTAATGCCTCAAGTTGCAATTAATGAAATGAAGAACTTTCTAATTTCTTATAATTCCCTTGGACCTGACTCTCTTGACTCTGAGCCATTTGTAACGGAAAAACTGCGAAATACCCGAAAAACTATTGCAAAAATAATTAATTCACAACCTGATGAAATCATCCTAACACAAAGCACTACAGATGGAATAAATGAAGTAGCTAATGGTCTTTCCTTCCCCTCAGATTCAAATATAATAATTCGTGGTATGACGCATGAACATCACGCAAATTTTTATCCATGGTTAAGATTACAAAAAAAACTAAAAATCAAAAGTCTTTCAATTGATGAAAACGGGTTTTTTAATTTTGACGAACTTGAAAATCTTATAGATGATAAAACCTCTCTTGTTGCATTAAGCCATGCATTGTATAATACAGGTGCCATTCTACCCTTAGAAAAGATCAGAAAAACATTAGGAGAAATTCCTTTCTTTGTTGATTCTGCTCAAACAGTAGGATGTATTGGAAATTATGATTTTTCAAAACTGAAATGTAATTTTATGTCATTTAATGGTTCAAAATGGCTTTGTGGTCCTATGGGTACTGGATTATTTTTCTGTGAAAGGAAATCAAGCGAATTATTAGAACCCACTAACATTGGCGGTGAATCGGCAATGCTTTATGATGATACAAACCTAGCTTACAAAGAACTACCAGATAAATTTCAAACCGGCTTTAGAAATTATGTAGGAATTGTAGGACTTGACGCAGCAGCTAATTATTTGCTGGAATATGGCCTAGATAATATTCGTAAAAAGAATATGTATCTGGCAGATATGTTGATTGAAGAATTACAACAAATCAAGGGTGTTACAGTTTTCGGCCCAACAGACTCCAAAGATAGAACTAGCATTGTTTCATTTATCATAGATGGGTTAGAAGCAAAATATGTGGTAGAAAAACTCGAAAAACAAAATATTATTCTAGCATTAAGGGAAATTCAAGATAAAAAAATTATTCGTGCATCTCCCCACTTTTATAATTCAGATAAACAAATTCAAACAATTATTGATGCAATAAAGAGATTATAGGTTTTCTTGTTCTTCTATTACCATCATAGTTAGAGTAGATTGAACCTTACTTATTCTTCTAATTTTATTGGTAATTATAGAACGAAGATTATCTGCATCATCTGAAATTAGTTTTAACACGATATCATACACACCATAAACTCCTTGAATTTCGTACTTAATTCCCTGTTCTTTTGATAAGATTTCTTTAACTTCTTTAATGATTGATTCATCAGAACTCAGATCTGAGTTCAGTAAAACATAAGCAGTAGGCACATTTGCAGATTTCATTGAAGAGTATTTAACTTTTCATAGATCAAAAATTGATTAGTCGCTAATATGGTAAATATTCATGACAATATTGGATCTTACATTAACTATATCAGGTACGCTTCCAAGTTTTCCTGGTTCTCCAAAACCACAATTCATTCCATGGAATACCATAGATGATGATAAATACAATTTGGAACTACTTTTCCTGAGTTCTCATTCTGGTACACATCTTGATGCACCATTTCATTTTGTAAAAAAAGGAAAAAAAATTCATCAAATACCGATTTCTCGTTTCAAAGGACAAGCACACCTTATCAAAATAAACAAATCAAAAAATAAGGGAATTTCAAAAAATGATATTTTATTTTATGAAACAAAATATGGTAAAATCAAAACTGGATCTTCTGTAATCATTTACACTGGATGGCAAAAACATCTTTCAAAAGATTACTATTTTTTAGAAAATCCAGGTCTAACTATTAATGCAGCAAAATATTTGGCAGCCAAAAAATTGAATCTTGTTGGGATTGATTCACCTAGCATTGACATGGGTAAAAATCCCAAGTTCGATGCACACAAAATTTTTGCACAAAAAAACATCCTGATTGTAGAAAACCTTGCAAATCTTGATAAAATTAATAATTCTAGTTTTGATTACGTGATATTACCACTAAAACTGTTCAACGCTACAGGCTCTCCTGTACGTGCTATTGCTCTTTATTGAGCAAAATAGAATCTGTTTTTCTTATAGTTTTTAGATAATTTACCCGTAATAGGAATTTTATTTCCACAGAACTTGCATTGATTATTTTCATCAAGATTCCACTCTTCTATATCAAAACCAAATCTTTTCACTGCAATTTTCTTGCATTCTGAACAATATGTGTGCTCTAAAGGATGCCCGGGAACATTTCCTAGATATGCATACTTTAACCCAACTTTTTTTGCTATTGCATGATGTTTTTCCAATGTTGATACTGGTGTAGAGTCAAACTCCATCATCTTATAGTCTGGATGGAATCGGAGAAAATGAATTGGCATTTCAGGTCCTAATTCTTCATAAACAAACTTGCACAATTTTTCTGCATACTCTAAACTATCTCCTGCTTCGGGGACTATAAGATCAGTAATCTCTGTATGGATTTTTGTTTTATTCCTAATTTCCAATAAGGTATCAAATATTGGTTGAGGATCGGGAACACCTATGTATTTTTTGAGAAAATTTGGTTCTCCACTACCCTTAAAGTCTACTGTAATGGCATCTAGAAACTTTCCCATCATATTCACTGACTCTGGCGTGTCATAACCATTAGATACGAAAACATTGAAAAGCTCATTTTTGTGGGCTATGATTCCACAATCCTTGGCAAATTCGATAAAAATTGAAGGTTCATTGTAGGTATATGCAATACCATCTGCACCATTTCTAATAGCAGTATCCACGACTTCATCAGGAGTCATGTTTTCTCCTTCTACCTTTCTTCTTTGACTAATGTCGTAGTTTTGGCAGTATTTACATAACCAATTACATCCTGTTGTAGCGATAGAGAAAATCTTTGAGCCGGGATGATAGTGAGTCACTGGTTTTTTCTCAATTGGATCAACATGACCTGCAATTACTTTTCCATAAACAAATAGATCTAGCCTCCCATTATGATTGCCTCTTATTCCGCATAAACCAATTTGGCCGTCTCCTATCTCACAATATCTTGCACATGCTGTGCATCGAACTTTATTTTTTGGTAATTTCTGGTAAAGTTCTGCCTCTTTTCCTATCATACGATAAATAGTACATTTTTCACTTATAAGATAACTCTATTTTTCGCAATCCTAAAAATACAGAATAATCAATTATTGTACATGAGCAAAGCTGGAAATGTATGGAGAAAAGTTCATGGAAAAATTACAAAAAAACCAACTAACTTCTCATGGTTAATTGAGAATTCTTTGGCAGGTTCTGGTATGCCGACAAGTTTTGATGAATTTGATTGGGTTCTAAAGCAAGGTATTAAATCAGTTGTAACTATGACTGAAGATTCTCTTCCTGAAAAATGGATAGAAAATATTGGATATCTACATGTACCAACACAAGATCTTACGGCTCCTGATATAGACGACATTGATACTGCAGTTGACTATATTCATGAAAAAATAACCAATAATGAATCAGTAATGGTACATTGCGCAGCTGGTCTTGGAAGAGCTGGAACAGTTCTTGCTTGTTATTTTGTAAAACATCACAAACTATCTGCAAAAAATGCTATTGAAAAAATAAGAAAAGAAAGACCTGGTTCCATACAATCTGAAATACAGGAAATAACAATTAGAATGTATGAAAAACACGTAAATAATTAATCTGTAACTTCTGCAGATAATTTTCCATCAATAATTGTGATCTTTATTGATTTATTGTCTTGAAAAGTTAGAGTTAATTGATCACCTGTATCTTCAACTTTTACCAATTCTGTCATCTTGATATTATCGTATTTTCCCATATCCTTCACTCCGGTATAGAAACGGTTTCTATTTTACCGTCATTGGCTTTGATAAATAGGAATCGGTTATCTTTGAAGATAATAGTAATTCCGCCTTCCTTATCTGGATCTTCTATTTCTAGAACTGGTTGTCCCAATAGTCCGTCATATTTTGCCATAATTATTCTCTAGAAAAGTTCCTTATATCCCTAATTGATAGTTATCTCAATTTCCTGTGAATTGTTCTTTATGCTTTCTGGCTCAGTAAATTCGTGCTTTTGCCAAGAAGCAAATGCCTCTGCACTTATCTTGTGTTTGCCTTTTCCTAATTCTGAAGCTTTTATGGTAAACTTTTCATTAAAATCGAACAATTCTTGCCTTACCTCTTCTTCTGATAGTTTAATAATTGGAACAAAGTTTTTTGCGACTTGGACCCATACTCTTTTGTCTTTCATAGGGTTTACTAACTTTGGATTTCTGGTCCAGAAAATAGACGCCTTTCTGTAAGCATCGATTGGATTTCCTACTGTCTTTTTTCTGAATCCACCACTTGTCAATTTAATGCCATACTTGATTTTGAATGATACGTCATTTGCCTCATATGCCTTGGTCCAGTTATCCTCATTGAAGGCCTCTCGAAGCCCACCTTGAACTGAAAATTTTACGTTTATCTCAATATCGTCATCTATGGAGTATTCTTCCTTTGATTTTTCTAGTTCTATCTCTGAAATTTGACTTTCTGCCATTTATGTTCATAATGATTTATATCCACAATAAGTGCTTTTTCCGATTACATGAATGCTCAAGTACTAAGCTCATCTAAACAAGAAATCAACCTATCTGTAAAAGAGTCTGATATTGCAACTTTGTATATCATACAGCATGAACTTCTCAAGGATTCAAATGTTGATTTTGCTGGAGTAATCGTTAAACACCCTCTCACTAACGAGTGCTGGATTAGAATCAACTCAAAATCGAATCCAATACAAGATCTAAAAAAGGCTACTGATTCTGCCATAAAAATAGCAGATGACGTCACAAAATTATTCAATTCAAAAATTAAGGAATAGACAAAATTGAAATTTTGTCCTAATTGTGAGGTTAGATTAAAAAAATCAGATTCTGGTTTAGTATGTCCCAAATGTGATTATCAGGAAGGAAAAAAATCTACTGAATCAAAACAGATAGTTGAAGAAGAAAACGTTTCGGAATTCAACGTATTGGAAGAAAACGAAGGACAAGAGGCTTTACCCAGTATCAAAAAAGAATGTGAAAAATGTGGAAACGATGAAGCTGTTTGGTGGATGCTACAAACAAGAAGTGCTGATGAACCAACAACCCAATTTTACAGATGTACTAAATGCAATTATACTTGGCGAGATTACTCATAACGTTTAACTGGAACGTTAAATCAGAATAATCAGTTTGACATTCTCGGCAAAAACCAGTGGTTCAGATGATCTTAAGGCCATTATATCTGCAATCTCTACACTAGTTGAAGAAGCAACTTTTGTAGCTACTGCAGAAGGAATTAGTTTTAGGGGAATGGATCCGTCTCATGTTGCATTAATTGATATATCTTGGCCTAACTCTGCATTTGAAAAATATGAATGTGATAGCGATATAAAATTTGGAGTTCGAATTGACGAGTTTTCAAAACTAATCAAACGTGCAGACAAGAAAGATAGCATTGAGATTAGTATTTCAGAACAAAACCTTTTGTTAGTCTCTGTGGGGAAAAATAAAAAATACAAAATGCGTCTTATTGAAAGCTCTGCAACTGATACCCCATTACCAAAAATTCCATATGATACAAAAATTTCTATTTCCTCTTCATCTTTTGATAAAATTTTAGGTGATGTTCAAGTAGTATCCGATTATCTTACTATCTCCACTACTGATTCAAAGGCCGAATTTTCTGGCAAGGGTGATTCTGGAGAGGTTGTAATTGATTTGGACAAAGAAACCGATGACGTTCATGAGATTTCATCAACAAAAGAGAGTACTGGAACATACAGTTTAGAATATCTTAATCCAGTTGTAAAGGCAGTAGGAACTACTGCAGGCTCAATTACCTGTGAATTTTCTAGTGCAAAACCTCTTAGAATAGAGTTTAAGGTTGCAAATATTGGCAGAATTCACTTTTACCTAGCCCCACGCGTCGAAAGTTAAAGCATTTAAACATAAACTAAGTCAAGTATTTTAAAATGAGACTGGTCTTAAAGTTTGGAGGAACCTCCATTTCAACCACAAAGGATATTCAAGCTGTTG
Organism: uncultured Nitrosopumilaceae archaeon; assembly: GCA_964460675.1. Taxonomy (GTDB): domain Archaea; phylum Thermoproteota; class Nitrososphaeria; order Nitrososphaerales; family Nitrosopumilaceae; genus CAYWRD01. The sequence goes on along the minus strand of CAYWRD010000004.1, from coordinate 2,884 downwards.
CAAAATATCTTAGCTCAATGTCAAAAAAGAACGAAATAGCTGTTGTATGTTCTGCAATAAGTGGAACAACTGATGATCTTGTAGATATAGCAAATTCTATCAAAAAAGATAACAAAGAAGATGCTAAATTACTTGCAACAAAAATAGTTTACCGCCATAAACAACTAGTAAAACAAACGATCAAAAGATCTACTGTTAGAAAAAAACTATTACAAAACCTTGAAGTAGATTTTAAGGAACTTAACGCCTTAATTGATGGGATAATGCTAATTGGTGAAGTAACACCTAGATCAATGGATTATCTATTTTCATTTGGAGAACGATTATCAATAAAATTAATCTCATCGGCACTAAATGATCTTGGACGAAAATCTGTGGCACTTACTGGAAAAGATGTTGGTATAGTTACCGATTCTAATTTTGGAGAATCAAAACCTCTCATGGATACTACTAGATTGAGAGTTTCAAAAACCATTGAACAGTTATTTTCAAAAAAGACCATCCCTGTAGTTGGTGGATTTACTGGTGCTGATCAACATGGACACATAACAACTTTTGGTAGGGGTGGTTCAGATTATACTGCAACTATTATTGGTTCATGCATTAAAGATGATGAAATTTGGTTAATGAGTGATGTAGATGGGTTAATGACTGCAGATCCTAAATTGGTTAAAAAAGCCAAAGTTCTCAACGAAGTATCATACATTGAAGCTATTGAAATGGCATTATTTGGTGCAAAACAGATTCATCCACGTACATTTGAACCATTACTTTCAAAAAAAATTCCAATGCGAATTAGAAGTTCTTTCAATATAGAAAATGAAGGAACATTAGTTACATCATCTCCATCACCTTCTGCAAAGAATACCGTAAAGTGTGTAAGTACAATTCGAAACAATGGTATGATTGACATACGTGGTAGCAGTATGGTGGGAACACCAGGAACCGCAGCTAGAATATTTGAGACTCTGGCAAGATCCGGAATCAATGTAATGATGATCTCACAGAATCCCTCCGAATCCAGTATTACCATTGTGGTAAAGGATTCGGATCTGCACAGAGCAGTTAATGTGTTGGAATTAGAACATCTTGGCAAAACAATCAAAAAATTAGAGGTAACTCCTGATGTAGCAATAATTGCCCTTATTGGCTCAGGCATGAGAGGAACAGTTGGTGTTGCTTCTAGAGTATTTGGGGCAGCTCAAAAAAAGAATGTCAATGTAGCCATGATTACACAAGGTTCTTCAGAACTTAACTTGGCATTTGTCGTTAAAGATTCAGACTCAAAAACAGTAGTTCAGGCACTTCATGATGAATTCAAGCTAGACCAAATCAACTAAATTCATTTAAGGGAAAATCTATCAAAACTATATCGTTGAATAAACTTCTTATTTTTCTATTGATAGGAATTTTTGTTTCTGGAATATTTACAATATCTGCACTTTCAGATCAATTTGCCGATGCTGGTTCTAGGAAAAAAATTCATTTTACTCAAACCATACAATCATCTCAAGATCCTGGCCAAGGACATGAAAATCACCAACTAGCATTAATCCTTTCTCCAAATGAAGGTACTATCTATGATGGTTCTATGACTTTTACTGCAAGCGAGCCAGTGCAAATAGTTGTACTTCATGAAATTACTCCCTCTCAAGCCACAGGACAACCAACATGGACAGTAGATGGCGAAACAGTTTATGGGCTATCTCTTATTGATTCAAAGAAAGCGGGATCCTTTGAATTTACAGGGGCTGCTCTTGCACTTCATTCTACAAAGTCACAAGAATTTACTGCAACAGTAAGTGTTGATGGTTGGATTAGAGGACAACCAACAGAGATTATTATGCAAAAAGTCCAACTAGAAAAAGAAGAACCAACTTTACTGCTATCAAGAACAAATGTACCTGCAACAATACCTATGCATAAGGCAATTTACAATGAAAAAGAAGTCCTTTACATAATAACTGATTCAAGTTCAGAAGATTATGCTCAAACAATTACAGACATACAAAACTGGAAAGTTGAAACTGCACCCCCATTGAAAAATACACCATCTGAATCTCTACAAACAGTATATGTTTTTACTAATGGTGTAGATGGAGATGGCCTTTTTGGTTTCCAAAATGAAGTTTTTTCTGCTACACCTTCGCAGCAGTCAAAATATAGTGCACTAAGCAAAGTCGTTGAGGTTTCTTGGAAAAGTGGGCAAAACGAAATTGTACTTGATTCTGCGCAAGAAATTATTGATGCAAAACAAGGCGGACGAATTGAGTTTACAGATACTGGAGTCATACTGAATACTCCACAGATAATTTGGCCTGAAGGACAAATGAAAGTTCGCAGCGACAAAACCATTTCTGATGATATGGAATATGGAGGAGGACAAATTACTAAAATTAGTCGAGAAGAAATGACAGTGACATTTGTTGCTCACCGAGGGTGGGGACCTAATGGACAAACGATATACTATATTGTGACTGATGCTACTCCATCAGGTCCTGCAGAACTGATGGGAGTGCCATATTCACCAACATCAAAGAACTTGATCAAAAGTAACTCAGCAGTAGATCTCTTCCAATTCAAGAACGGAATCAAAGGTACAGGACCATTAGGATTCCAGCCAGGAATAGCAGCTGCTGCGCCAGGAGATGATACCTATAGTCCCATGTGGCGAATCTTCGTGGTTGAATGGCACGATCCTGATAATGCCAAAATTTTAGAGACCAAAGACGACATTGATGCATTCAAGTCAGAAGAAATGTTGTCTGTAATTATTGCTAAACCAATGAATGAGGATCATATAGTTAACTGTCCCTTCATTGATCCCTTCCAGTAAAACCCTAAAAGGATAAATTACTTGAAGAACTTTTATTTTCACAATGAC
>CAYWRD010000003.1:0-29791 GCA_964460675.1 uncultured Nitrosopumilaceae archaeon | reverse complement strand
CTTGATCAAAATTCCCAAACATTAAAATCCATTATAGATGAACGGCCTCCATTGGCATCTGATTCTGCATTAGAACAAACTATTGATAAAATTCTTGGCCAAACAGAGAAAGAAATCACCTCAAGTCTTGATGAGGCCTTGTCAGAATCAAAAAAAACACTAGATGATGCCCTTCCTAAACTAGAACAAGAATATGACAAAATCATTGCAGATGGCAAAAAAGAGGCAGATAAAATAGAAAAGCAGATTGTTGGAAGTTCTGATTTAGAATCTCGAAACAAACAGCTTTTGCTTGTAGAAGAGTCTGTAGATAAGGTATTTTCTAAAGCCATAGATCAAATCTCAAATGTTGATCGCAGTGGTGATTACTCTAATTTAATTAAGACTATGTTAAGTGAAGCCACTAAAATATTGGGTACTACTGAAGTTCAGGTCTTGACTAATTCAAAAGATAAAGACATTGTTCAGTCGGCTTTATCAGAATTTCCTGGTGCACAATTATCAGATACTATTGACTGTCTTGGTGGTGTGAAAGTTAAATCTAAAGATGGAACAATGACTTTTGATAATACCATCGATGCAAGAGTTCAAAGATTGAAGCCTTTAATTAGGAAAGAAATTGCAGCTAAATTCGGAGTGGGTAATTAGATGACAGCAGAAGGAAAAATTGTATGGATAAGCGGTCCGGCTGTAAAAGCAAACGGAATGGCATCTGCAAAGATGTATGAAACAGTTATTGTTGGAAACGATAAATTAATCGGAGAAGTAATTCGTCTCACAGGCGACGTTGCATTTATTCAAGTATACGAATCAACCAGTGGTCTTAAACCAGGTGAGCCTGTTATTGGTACAGGAAACCCACTAAGTGTACTATTAGGACCTGGAATTATTGGACAAATCTATGATGGAATTCAGAGACCTCTCAAAGAATTATCAAAAGCTTCTGGCTCTTTCATAGGAAGAGGAATTACTACAACTCCTGTTGATATGACTAAAAAATATCACTTTGTACCAACCGTTAGTGTTGGAGATGAAGTATCACCAGGAAATGTAATTGGCAGTGTTCAAGAAACTGATTTGATTGAGCATTCTATTATGATTCCCCCTGATCATCCAGGTGGAAAGATCACAAATATTGTAAGTGAAGGAGACTATGATTTAGAAACTGAGTTAGCTACTACCGAAAAAGATGGCAAAACTATTCCAGTCAAAATGTATCATAGATGGCCTGTTCGAAAACCACGTCCATACACGAGTCGTTATGATCCTACAATTCCATTACTTACCGGTCAACGTGTAATTGATACATTTTTCCCTATAGCAAAAGGCGGTACGGGTTCAATACCGGGAGCATTTGGTACAGGTAAGACAGTAACATTGCACCAAATCGCAAAATGGGCAGACTCTCAGGTAGTAGTTTACATCGGTTGTGGTGAACGAGGAAATGAAATGACTGAAGTACTAGTTGAGTTCCCACATCTTAAAGATCCTAGAACTGACAAACCACTAATGGATAGAACAGTATTGGTGGCAAATACAAGTAACATGCCAGTAGCAGCAAGAGAAGCAAGTATCTACACTGGTGTAACAATAGCAGAATATTATAGAGACATGGGAAGAGATGTCGTTTTAGTAGCAGACTCTACAAGTAGATGGGCAGAAGCACTCAGAGAAATGAGTGGAAGATTAGAAGAAATGCCAGCAGAAGAAGGTTATCCATCATACCTTGCATCAAGATTAGCAGAATTTTATGAAAGGGCAGGTCGTGTAAAAGCACAAGGAACTCCTGACCGTGATGGTTCTGTAACTTTAGTAGGAGCAGTATCTCCATCTGGTGGTGACTTTACTGAACCAGTTACAACACACACAATGAGATTTATCAAAACTTTCTGGGCATTGGATGCAAAATTAGCATACTCTAGACACTATCCCTCAATTAATTGGATGAATAGTTATTCTGGTTATCTTGCCGATATTGCAAAATGGTGGAGTGAAAACATCAGCGAAGACTGGTTATCACTTAGAAGTGAAGCTTATGGTGTTTTGCAAAGAGAGGACACACTCAAAGAAATAGTACGACTCTTAGGTCCAGAAGCTCTTCCAGATGAAGAAAAATTAATTCTTGAAGTAGCAAGAATGATCAAAATTGGAATCTTACAACAAAACTCATTTGATGATGTTGATACTTATTGTAGTCCAGAAAAACAATACAAACTTTTGAAACTATTAGTTGAATTTTACAAGAAGGGTCAACAAGCAATTAAAGAAGGCGCAAGTCTCTCAGATATCCGTGCAATGTCTATTATCGGAACTTTGCTTAAAGCAAGAATGGAAATCAAAGACGATGAAATGCCAAAACTTGATTCATTAGGAAATGAGATGGAAGAACAGTTCAAAAGTATTACAGGAGTGAAGGTTAAGAGTTGACAGCAGAAGGAGGAGTTCAATATAGTAAAATTGCAGAAATCAAAGGACCATTAGTCATTGTAGATGATGTAGAAAATGCCGCATTTGATGAGTTAGTTGAAGTTGAAACCAATGAAGGAGAACGCAGATTAGGTAAAGTTCTCGAAGTAGGAAACGGTAAAGCTATTGTCCAAGTTTTTGAGGGAACAACTGGATTATCTGTTTCTGGAACTAACGCTAAATTTGTAGGAAAAGTCATGGAGATGCCAGTATCAAAAGAAGTACTGGGACGAGTTTTTGATGGACTAGGAAGACCAAAAGATGGACTCCCAGATCCAATCGCTGATAAATTTATTGACATTAATGGTGAACCAATGAATCCTGAACAAAGAGAATATCCTAAGGACTTTATCCAAACAGGAGTTTCTGTTATTGATGGAATGATTACTCTAGTAAGAGGACAAAAACTTCCCATCTTTTCAGGTTCTGGTATGTCTCACAACATCCTTGCAGCACAAATTGCAAGACAAGCAAACGTAATTGGAACAGAAGAAGAATTTGCAGTTGTTTTTGCAGCAATAGGTGTGCAATACAGTGAGGCAGAATACTTTAAGCGAAGTCTTGAAGAATCTGGTGCACTCAAAAGAAGTGTTCTTTTCTTAAATCTTGCAGATGATCCTGCTATTGAAAGAATCATTACTCCTCGTGTAGCGTTAACTGTTGCAGAATATCTTGCATTTGAACTTGGTTATCATGTATTGGTAATCCTAACAGATATGACAAACTATGCAGAGGCATTAAGAGAAATTAGTGCAGCTAGAGAAGAAGTGCCTGGAAGAAAAGGCTATCCAGGATATCTTTACACTGACCTTTCAACAATTTATGAAAGAGCAGGAAAATTGGTCGGAAAGAGTGGCAGTGTAACCCAAGTTCCTATTTTGTCTATGCCATCAGATGATATTACTCACCCAATTCCTGACCTTACTGGATATATTACAGAAGGGCAAATTGTACTAGGCAGAGATCTTTTCCGACAAGGCGTATATCCACCAGTTAACATTTTGATGAGTCTATCTAGATTAATGAAAGACGGAATTGGAGAAGGTCAAACAAGAGCAGACCACGGTGAAATCTCTAATCAGAATTATGATGCTTATTCAAGAGCACAAGAAGTAAGAGCACTAGCAGGAATCGTAGGAAAAGCAGGCCTTACTGATATTGACCTAAAATTCATGAATGTAGGCGATGTATTTGAAAAGGAATTCCTCTCACAAGATGTAGATGAGAACAGAAATCTTGAAGAAACTTTGTCACTCCTTTGGAAAGTAGTTTCAAATCTACCAAAGAACGAGTTAACCAAAGTCAAAGACAAATACGTAGAACAATATTATCAGGAAAGATAACTACATGTCATTTGGACAAAACGTAGCTGCAACCAAAATAGAACTAATCAGATACAAAAAGTCTAGCCAAGTCGCTAAGATGGTTCAAAAAATATTAGATGATAAACGTAAGGTTCTTTTAAAAAATATTGAGGAAATGATTGAAGAAGCATCAAAGGCTCGTGGCGGAATATGGGATCCGCTACAAGATATTTACAAATCAGTCAATGAGGCATATCTAGCTCTAGGAACAAGCACAGTTGATTCTGTAGCTGAATCAACTCCACCTGTAATGGAAGTAGATGTTGATGTAAAAAGAGTAGTAGATGTAAAAATCCCTGCATTGTCTGTGACTGAAAAAGATACTAACAAAATGCCATATGGATTTGCCGACACTAATTCCTCAATAGACAGAGCAGCAAAACAAATCAAAGTATTGTTGCCTAAAATTTGTAAAGCTGCAGAATATGAGAATTCTATTTTTAGCTTGGCCAAAGCACTTGAGAAAACCCAAAAATTACTTAATGCACTAGAAAATGTAATTATTCCTCAATATCAACAAAGAGTCCGATTTATTTTAGCCACACTAGAAGAGAGGGAACGAGAAGAATTCGCAAAGTTAAAAAAACTAAAAGAAGTCATGGAGAAGAGAAAGTAAAATGGGAAAAGAAGAAATCAAAAAACTTGTTGAAGATTCAAAAAAATCTTTGGAACATGAACATCAAAAATTTTCTGACTCAATTAATGACGATCTAAAATCCTTTAAGAAAAAAACACTGGATCGAATTTAATGTCAAAAACATATCATGATTTAAATATGGAACTAAACGAGGCAAATTCGTAAATGAAACCTATCGTCTTGGCACTTTTGGCAGCAGTAGTAATTTCAGCATCAAGCTTTACTGGAATTGCATATGCACAAGAAGATGGTGCAACAGGAAGTTCCGATTCACTAAAGATTCTAGGTGCCGGTTTGGCTTTCGGTCTTGCAGCATTTGGCGCAGGTATCGGTTTAGGCCAAGTAGGTGCAGCAGGTCTTGCAGTAATTAGTGAAAATCCAGCATTACAGTCAAAAGTATTCATCTTCGTAGGTATGGTTGAATCAATCGCTATCTACGGTATAGTTATGATGTTTATCATCCTGGGACAATAAACCCAGCAGTACTTTTTATTTTCAAATTTTTTAAAATATTTTTTAATTATACCCTACTTGGTTAACATCTAGTAATCTTCCACAGTAGCGACATTTGAGTACACATCCCTCTTTATCTACCACATCCATAACCGACTCTATCTTTTCCTTACTATTTGTGATACAATCAGGATTAGAACAACGAAATATCCTGTCTATTTCATTTGGTAATGAGACTCGTCTTTTCTCAACCAATCTGTAATCCTTAATTTTGTTGATGGTAGCCTTTGGGGCAATAACTGCTAACTTGTTTGTATCATCATCTTCGAGGAATTTATTTTCTATTTTGATAATGTCTTTTTTCTTAAATTTCCCACTAGGTACATTCAGTGCTATGGTGATTAATCCTCCATCCTGCCCATCAATTCCTAAGGCTTTGAGCACCTGCAAACCTTTACCTTCATCTATATGATCAATTACGGTTCCTTCTTTTATCCTCCTGACCATCAATTCTGACTGTTCCATCAGAATACTTTGTATAGTCACTTGTATAAATGATTGAAAGAATGAATGAGTTTTACAATAAAGATATCATATCAATTAAGGATTTTAACAAAGATCAACTAGAAACAATATTTTCTGCAACTGATAAAATAATGAATCACACACTTCCTGATAGAAGAGAAATCTGCAAGGGTAAAACCTTAGGCTATCTATTTTATGAACCAAGTACTAGAACCCGACTAAGCTTTGAAGCAGCTATGGCATCAGTTGGAGGTAATTCTTTAGGGATCTCTGATGTTGCATCGTCATCTTATCAAAAAGGAGAAAGTCTGGGAGACACTGTAAGAATAATGTCTATTTATTCTGATGTTGTCGTACTACGACACAAACTTGATGGTTCTAGCAGATTTGCAGCAGATGTTTCTCCAAAACCTGTCATTAATGCAGGAAGTGGAACAGAAGAGCATCCAACTCAGGCAATTCAAGACTTGTTTACAATAAAAAAAGAAAAGAAGAGAATTGATGGATTAAAGATTGGAATTGTAGGTGATCTAAAATACGGCAGGACAGTTTACTCCTTACTATATGGATTAAGAAACTATGATGTCGATGTTCATCTGATATCTCCTGAATCTCTAAAAATCAGAAAAGATTCTATTTATGAACTAAAACAACAAATGTCATTTACCGAATCTACTGACATCGAAGAAAACATTGATGAGTTTGATGTTCTTTATGTAACACGAATTCAAACTGAAAGATTTCCTGATGAAGAAGAATATCTAAAAGTGAAGGGAAGTTATGTTGTAGGATTAGATTTGGTAAACAAAATGAAAGATGATTCAATTATAATGCATCCCCTTCCAAGATTAGATGAAATCTCCTCTGATGTAGATGATACAAAAAATGCAAAATATTTTCAACAAGCTGAATATGGCAAATACACGAGAGCAGCACTGTTGGGCTTGGTTCTCAACGAAAATGGAATTTAGCTTCGATTAATTTCCGTATCCAATATATCTGAAAACAACGCACCAATTACAATGGATACAAAAATAATTCCCATATTTCCATTAGATTTAGTATTATTTCCAAGACAAGAATTACCTTTGAGAATTTTTGAGCCTAGATACAAGCAAATGGTAGATGACTGTATGTTAGGAGATGGATTGTTTGGTGTTTGTTTGATTGACTCTAAGACCATTATGGGGTGGAATGCACCAAAAGAAATTGGGACTATTACAAAAATAACAGAATGCAAAGATATTGATCTTGATGGTTTGCAAATTCATATTGAAACGATTGGCAGAAATAAATTCAAAATTTTAGAATTAATCCCTCCTGCATTTGAGATGCCTGAAAACTATGATCCATATTCTCCAGAGGGTCATCAAAAAATTACTGAGCTATATGAAAAATCTGGAACTGACAAAAAGATGTATTTGCAAGCAAAAGTTGAACTAATCCCAGAGATTGATGGTGACATACCATTGCAAAAATGGAAGACCTTAGTTGATTTGTGGAAAGACAAGATCATCTATCAGGCCCAACCACAGGTAGTAGACAAACACTCACTTGATCATGTTTTGGAAAAATACTATCTTAAAACAGATGTACCAACTGTAGATTATGTTTACTCTTTAGCAGCACTTGGAGCCAAAGATCCTAACGATTTACAACCTGTTCTAGAAGCAGAAAATATTGATGAACTGCTTGAAAGAGTAGAGCAATTAATGACAGTAAAATAACCCCACTTTGATAATTAATTTGTTGACTGCAAAATGGCTTGCCCTTATTATTGCAGTTATTATTTTTCTTCCTTTAAACGCATATGGTCATGGACTCGGAATTGACACAATCTCTTCTATTGATGTTGCAGGAAAGGAGATATCAGTTTCTGTAGAACTTCCAATGTATTTTGATGAAAATGAAGAACAGCTAACAATTACTGCCATTGACAAGGAATCAAAAGAAAATGCAAAAAACGTTACATTTCTGATTGGCCTTTTCCATGAAAATGAAATGATCTTTCGAAATTACTTTTTCACTGATGATGGATATCTTCCAATCAAAATAAAACCAACTCAAGACAATGAAGTAACTATTCGTGGAGAGCAAGATTCTCTGCTCGGTGCATGGCATGAAACAGATTCTATGCCTATACAAATTACTGGACCTCTTTTCCAATCAGGGGGTTTGTATACTTTTGAAATCCAAGTAAGAACCATCGATGAACCTACAAACATAATTGAAGACACCGAGGTATATTATGCAAATTTGAGCATAGTAGAAATGACTTCGTATTTAGAACAAGACTCAGAAAATAATGATGTAGAATTTAGAATGAAATCTTACTATGACGAAATATCTAGTTTTCAATATGATCCGAAATTAAAGAAAGTAACATTTGAGATGCCATTTGATTGGAGTGAGAAAAACATCTCGCATATTCCAGTAGTACATGTTGAAGTTCATTTTCCAAAGGATTTTTCTGAATTCTTAACGCCTAGCTATGTAGGAAAGGTAAATGGGATTGATCTATTCAAATCCTCAGTTACTGTAGATGATTATACTGAAGAAGACGAAAGAATTGTTCATTTTGTACTATTACAGGATCATCTACGGTTTTTGAAAAATCAAATTAAAGAATATGATGAACCGTTACCTGAAAAAATGGTATTTACACTATCTACTAGTGAGAAAGTTCAATTTCCAGTAACTGCATTTACAAAGAGCGAAGATTTTCAAGTTGATTTATCTTGGGATCCGGTAAACATTCAACCAGATACAAATACAAAATTTGTATTTACTATTCGTGATGGATCTACAGGAGAGCCACTACGTAATTCAGATTATACTTTTCTTATAATACAAAATGGTAATACAATTTACCAAACCATTGGAACTGCTCAAGTTGGTGGAGATTTTGAAGAGTATGCTTTTACAGAAGAACAAACAGGCCCTACAATAATTAAATTTGAAAATATCAGAAACACTGGACAAGAAACAGAATTTGGAATTGTAGTTGTTCCTGAATTTGGCATGATTATATTTTCAATTCTTACTGTGTCAATACTAGGTATGATACTTATAACTAAATTACCTGTAGCATTCCATTAAAGCGCTACAAGTTTGACAGTATCCATATTCTTGTTAGTATGAAAATCTCTTGTCATTGTAGAAACTTTTTCTGCATCTCCATCAATTACAAATAGTTCCATACATTTTTCTTTCTCAATCTTACTGTGCAGATGAGTAATTATCAAATCCTCAAATCGGTGTACTATGCCAGACACAATATGATCAAATTCATCATTATGAAGAACTAGAAGAATGGCGTGAATATTTCCTTCTAGATTTGATTTTTGTTTTTCTTCTGAAACAAATGATCTTATTCCTGCCCTTATTGCCTCAGACCTTCCAGAAAAGCCCATTGATTTTTGAAGTTTGTCAAGTTCTGCTAAGATTTCATCATTGAGTGATATGGAGACAATCGGCATAGCCTAAATGTTATTAATTATCTTATAAGTTTAGCAATTAAACTTATTAAGAATTTTTAGATTTATTAATAATTCAAATTCTATCATAATATGGATTCACAAGTAAAGATAGCAATAATTTCGATTATACTTGTAATTCCTTTAAGCTCCTATGCTGTTTGGGCTACAGATCCATCTAGATTAATTGAATCTGATTCAAACTCACGACTACAAGTAATTACTTCATTTTATCCACTCTATGAATTCTCACAAAAAGTAAGTCAAAACAAGGCCGATGTTATCTTATTGGTTCCACCTGGAGTTGAACCACATGATTGGGAACCTACAATTCAAGATGTACAACTAATGCAAAATTCTGATCTAATTGTTATTAATGGAGTGGGTTTTGAGGATTGGATTCATGATTTAGAAGAACTAAATTTCCAAGGGATTGTAGTAGATACTAGCAAAGGAATAATTACAAAACATAATGAAAATTTTGAGCAAACTGAACATGATCACAAAGAAGGCGATCCACACATTTGGTTAAATCCAGTAATGGTAAAAACTCAAGTTCAAAATATTGCTGACGCCTTTTCTAAATATGATCCTGCAAATAGCGAATTTTACCAAAAAAACGCAATAAAGTACATTGAAGAATTGGACTTGTTAGACTCTAAAATTAAAAATGAATTATCACAATGTAGTAGTGACTTTATTGCGTTTCATGATGCATTTTCTTATTTTGCAGAAGAGTATGGATTGACTCAACATACAATTGTTGCATCTAGTCCAAACTCTGAAGCTACTGCAAGAACTATTGAAAATGTAATTACAACAGCAAAAAATCTTGATACAAAAATTATCTTCACCGAGGAAATGACAGATACTAGAACATCTCAAATAATTGCAAATGAGATAGGAGGAAAAGTTTTGGTTTTATCTCCAATGGAAGTTCAAACAGAGGGAGACTATATCTCCAGAATGTCTGAGAATCTTGAAAACCTCAAGGAGGCATTGTGTTGAAAGTAGTTGAGATCGAAAATCTTACAATAGAATATCCTGATGTAAAGGCAGTAGATAATGTCAGTTTTTCAGTAAACCAAGGAGATTTTCTAGGCATAATTGGACCTAACGGTGCTGGCAAATCTACACTCTTTTCAGCTATGCTGAGTCTTAATACTAGCTATAAGGGCGTCATCAAATTCTTTGGAAAAGATATTAGAAAATCAAAAGATTATCTCAAAGAAATAGGATACGTCCCACAAAAACCAATTTTTGAAAAAAATTTTCCAGCAACTGTCAATGATGTTGTAAGAATGGGATTGCTACGTGAATCTGATGAAAACAAAATAGATGAAATTCTTAAGGAATTGTGGATTCATGAATTAAGGAAGAAAAGAATAGGTGATTTATCTGGAGGACAACAACAACGAGTCTTCATTGCTAAAGCACTAGTTAATAATCCAAAAGTATTGATTCTTGATGAACCCGTTACAGGAATTGATCAGCAAAGCATTGAATTATTCTATAGTATTTTACGACAACTAAATTCTAAACAAAATATAACGATAATCTGGTCATCTCATGATCTTGATGCTGTAAATAGACTGGCCAATAAAGTTGCATGTCTTAATAGAACCTTATTTTTCCATGGAGAATCAGATGAATTTTTCCAAAATGATGAATTAGTAAAGCAATATTCGGAGGCTTCGATGCAAGAACACATGCATCATCATTAATTATGACTTTGGAAATTCTTTCTTTTAGCTTTATGCAAAGAGCACTAATTTCTGGAATCGCTATTGCGATTTTGTGTTCTGTTGTAGGTTTGTTTCTTGTTCTTAGAAGATATTCATTATTCGGTGATGCTGTTGCCCATTCTTCATTTGGTGGGATTGCATTGGGATTGATGGCTGGAGTTTATCCATTATGGACCGCTTACGGTGTGTCATTGGTTAGCGCACTAATAATTACAAAAATTAAAACTAAATTCAATATTTCTGGTGAGGCATCAGTAGCAGTTCTTTTGTCTTCAGGAATTGCAGTTGGATTAGTAATTATTGGAATTTCGGGTGGGTTTACTTTTGATATCTTTAGTTTTCTTTTTGGTAGTATTCTTTTGGTTAGTGTAAATGATACTATTTTGGTTCTTTCACTTACTGGAATTATTCTCATAATTATTTTGTTATTATACAGACAAATCCTCTATTCTACATTTAATGAAGAGCAGGCTAAAGTAAGTGGGATTCCAGTTGAAAAGATAAACTATCTTATTGTTTTCATGGCAGGAATAACAGTCGTTACATCGATTCAACTAGTAGGGGTATTGTTAATCTCTGCTTTGTTTGTAATTCCCAATGTAACTGCAATAATGTATGGAAAAGGATTCAAAAAGACTGCAATAATGTCTATTGGGTTTTCTGTATTTTCTGTTATTACTGGAATTTTACTTTCTTATGTATTTGATATTACGCCAGCTGGGACAATAGTTTTGATATCGATAGCTTTGTTTGGAATATCTATGGGAATAAAATCAAAAGGATTACTCAGAAATTAGAGCGTTTAATCTTCTTTTATCTTTGATATTTTTTACAAAAAATAATGATGTGGCAATAATTCCTAATGCCATTAATGGAGATGCAATTTCTGTATATTTCAAATCAATACCTTCATCTGCTTGAATCGGTACTGCTGAAGGTAATTCTGTAATTTTTACCATTCCTAATTTGTTTCCTTGTTGCTCCACAAACCAAACATTGTCATCGTTGTCTGTTGTTGTGAACTGTACAAATGAAGTTTCAGTAGGTATTGGAACTTCAACTAAGTTTTTATTATTTGGATCATATACTGCAAAACTATCTACCGTATGTTGGGCAATCCATATGTTTTCGTATCTGTCAAATGACATTCCATAAGGTAAAGCTTCTTCATCTTTTACTGGTATTTGTTCAAATGTTTCCAAAAGTATGTTGTACTTGTTAATTGCTATTCCTTCATGTTCTGCAATCCAGAGATTTCCTTTATTGTCAAACAATAGATATTCTGGAGCTTTAAGCGGCACTTCAGGCTCAAATTTTTCAATTTCATTATTTTCGGGGTTGATGTGACCAATTCTCCCTTTTGCACTTTCAGTAAACCAGACCTTTCCTTCATTATCTGTTGCAAGAGCAAATGGAATAGATTCGTTTTCAAGCTTTAATACTTCAAATTTCTGGGACTTTTGATCAAACTTTAGAATTGTATCTTTGTTTGTAGCAGCAATCCAAATATTGTTATCAAAATCTGCTTGAATGAAAGTAATTACACTGTCAATATCTGCGGGTTCTAACTCAGGTATTGAAAAAGTTTTGAACTCTTTTGTTTGAGGATTAAAGGATCCAATTTGCTTTTCTCCAGAATCGGTAAACCAAACTTTTCCTTGATTATCCATAGTAAGGAACATGGAGAAACCTCCATCATACGAAAAATATTCAAACTGTTCTTTATCTAAATCAAACTTCCATAGTCTTGGAGATGTGGGATCACTTATCCAAATTGAGTCGTGACCATCATATAATGGGAATAATGGTTTTGTTTCTTCAGGAAATTCATATTCAATAATATCAAACTTTAGGTTTTCTAGATGTGGTTTAACTAAGAGATTTAACCTCACAGACTCATTTGCATTTTCTGTTCGTTGTGCCTCAACTTCTACTAACCAGTTACCTGAAAATCCAAAAGTTATTTCACCTTTGAATTCATCAGGTTTATCTTCTGATTTAATACGTTCTAAAGGAACTTCTATTGGCGAAATGTTTCTGGAAGGATTTGATACTTTTACTTTCATTGTATCAAGATCAGATATTTGATTATTTTCAAAATCGCTTGCTTGAATGAAAATATTGTTGGCCCCACTGGTAAAAGGAGTAATTTCTAAATCAAATCTCACATTTCCTGAAAACTCTGAAGTTGAAAAACCATATGATGCTTCTTGCGCCTCAGCTTTTTCTATTTCACCTGCAGGAAGGGAGCCATTTGCTAATAACGCAACAACACCTAAAAGAAGAATTCCTAATACTGCATCAAATTTTAAGGATTTTTTTAATTTCTTATGTACTGTCATTTGGCCTGACGTGATGTTTTTTTCAGCTGGTCTTTGTATTTTAAATTGAAAATATCCTCCAAGACCAACCATTACTATGGCAATTGTAATTTTTGCAAAAATCAATTTACCATAAGTTGATTCTGTAATTAATCCTACATCACTTTCTAAGAGCCACATCAATGTAGGACCGGTGATAATTACTATTCCAACTGCGATTATAAACGCAATAGAAAACCGTGGAATCATTACTAGAGACATTCGTTCTCTTTTGTTTTCGTCTAAAGTTGCTAAAGTTGGAAGAAGTGTAAAGACAAAGTAGATTATTCCACCTATCCATACTGAAGCAACTAAATTATGTATATAATCCAAAACAATGGCACTGAGCTGCTCACTTGCTGCACCATGACCCATCATAGTTGTAGTCCCAATTAACGCGAGTGATACAGTTATCATAGAAATCTGATGCACCATTCCCATTTTCTTGCTTTTATCAATCCAAAACCAAATCCCTAGTAAGATTACAGTAATTATCATTCTTATCAGCCAAGTCATGCCAAACGTTGTTTGTATTGCTTCTAGAGCCGATGTTTCGAGTCTCATTGATTGAACAACTAACATGATAATATTTGATACAAAAACCAGAATCAGACCAATTCCTGTTATTGATAAGAATTTACCACGATGACGAGAGTTTACTTTTTCAAGGCTATCTGAAATCAGTTTCTTGTTTTGCGTGCCCCAAATCAAAAGTGATGCAATTACAGAACCTAAAATTATTGTTTGACCTACTAACCCTGGAAATCTGGCAGCTGCTTCAGGCAAAAATAATGATTCTGATTTACTTTGCTTTTCAAGTTGTTCTGAATTTAATTGCACATCTCCTACTGCAAAATTAAACGCATCATTTACAAGATGTCCGTCAACTTTTGAAAGCACTTTGCTTGTAACAGTATAGACCCCCTCTTCTAGTGGTGGTGTTGTAACAATTAGAGCTGATTCTTTGTTGTAGTATTTTGTATCTTTGTTGTCTATTTGATTACCACTACTATCCAATACTTTGAGTTCGCTAAAGTTAATCTCAACTGGTTCAGAATAAATTACATATACTTCAGTTATTCCTACAGGAGCATTAGCTGAGCTACTTGGATGTGTTTCATCTGTAAATGGATGTGCATAAGATGCTGGAATTCCAATTGAAATAAGTATTAACAGAATAGCTAGAATTTTATTCATTTACTCTATCTCTTATGCGAGGACATTTTAAACAGTTTACATTTTTTTGATGTTTGTATTAATTCAAGTAAAGATAATAACGTGTTATACTTACACAATACTTGTGAAATTACCTTTTGTATTTATTGCGTTGTTATTTGGATTAACACTTGTACCTGCTTTTGCCCATACTACTGTAGAAGTAGAACCCTATGAGATTGAAGTTGGATGGAGTACTGAACCTCCAGTAGTAGGATTTAGAAATGCATTTGTTTTTGATATTAGTGAACCTGGAGAAACTGAGGGTGTCTCTGTAGGAGTAAAAAATGCATTTAACAATTTAGAGGCTACTGCAAAATTTGGTGGTGTGACCAAAATTCTAGATGTTGGTTCGGAGGCTAGGCCTGGTCATTACTTTTCTAATGTAATTCCAACTAAAACAGGGACTTATTCTATTATTCTTAAAGGAGAAATTAATGATACTCCAATAGATATTGAAATACCTGTAGAAGATGTAGAACCAACATCTGTATTGGATTTTCCTCCTACTGGCGGCTCTTCTAATCAAGATATATCTTCTCTAAAAGCCGCTCTTTCATCTTTACAACAAGAAGTTTCATCTATAAAATCTGGTTCTGGAATTGAAGTGAAATCAGATGGCGGTAAAGCATACGACTTTGCTGTTTTGGGCCTGTCAATTGCATCTGCTGCAATAATTTTAGCTGTAATATCTTTAGTAAAAAGAAAATAGAAAAAGAATGTGTTTTAGTATCTTGGAATGATACTAAGTTTTGATTTTGCAGAGAATGCAACAATTGAAATTATTGCTGCTGCAAGAATCAATGCTGCGATTGTTCCAAACTCAGGCACTACTTTCTTTGTAGCTACTTTGCCAACTGGGCCAGTAAATTCACCTTCCCCTGGAATTCCAAATCCGTTGAAAGTTACCTCGACGTTTACTGGATTGGCATCTGAAGCTGCTTTTGCCAATGGTGCGGTCATGTGATTCATTACACCATCGTGATCATGTACTCCCATGTCATCTAGAACAACTTTATCATTTTGAGTTGCCTTTACGTCATAGTTTACATGTTCAACGCTTGAGCCATCCATCTTTGTGAAAGTAACATCAATTGATAGTCTTTCTCCTGCGCCTGCTTTACCTGTGGAAATATCAACCATCAAGTCTCCTTCCATCATATTTTCATCTTCACCTGCTGCTTGAACTGTAACAATTCCTTCCATCCATGGATGAACCATGCAGAAGTAGTCGAAGGTTCCAGCATTTTCAAACTTGTGTGAAAATTCTGCACCTGCCATGAACAAACTACTGTCAAATACACCATCAGGTCCATCTGCTGGTGTTCCACTAGTAACTGTATGAGCTGCTGAGTCATCATTTACCCATGTGACTTCACCTCCTACATCCACTGTTACCTCATAAGGAATGTAACATTCGTTTGTTTCTTCACACCCTGGAACAGAAGATCCAGGTGGTAAACTTACAGTTGCTGTTGCATGATCTGCAAATGCTGGAGCAGTTGCTGTAAATCCTGCAACTAGTGCAAATAGTACGAAGAAAGAGCCTATAGCTATAGTCTTCATTGATCAAGATACTTTAACGGATACATAAAAACCTCACTTGGATTTTACAAAAACGAACTAACTATCTTCTTTTAGATTGGTACAACTTTAGAATTCCAAATACGGGAATTCCAACATACATTGCTAGATTGAGCAAAATCATAGATATTCCATATCCTAACATTTCTTGTTCAGAATCGATATCTATGTAATTTAGTATTGATAATGATGTTAACATCGGCTGAAGTGATAACTTCATAAATTCTTTGAAAACTGGATTTTCTCTTTCAAAGTCTGCAACGGTAGGTGAAAATGAATAGTAGAATTGATTAAATGCTGTCATGAATGCACTTCCTGAATTTGTTTTAAGGACTGTGTTATCTCTTAACTCTCTTAGTTGTTGAACATGTGGTGAAAGTTCTGACCCAAAGGTTGCTGTAGCAATAAGACATCCTCCTCCATTTCCGTTTGTTGGGGTAACAGATTCATCTGGTTGAGCTTGTGCATCGCCTACTTCTATGTTAAATGATACGGTTTCTTTGGGTATTGGTTGAAATAAAATCCCCTCTACATCAAAGTCAACTGAATATGTTCCTTCGTTAGGAAACTCAACTTTTAGTCCTTTGACTACTCCCTCAGATGTATGCGTAAGTGGAATTGGACCAAATACATTTTCTCCACCTTCTTTGGATACTAAAATCCTATAATCAATATGTTCTTGAATTTTTTCTGTTTGTGGATTGATAAATTCAACTAGTAATCTTGTTTCATCGCCAGGAGAAATATCATCATATGATAGTCTAACATCTAATGTGCCATCAGATGTTGGAAGAGTTTGAGAGTTTGATTGTGCAAAAGCTGGCATCATTAAAAGAGGAATGAATAATAAAGTAAATAATATCTTCACAAGACTTGTATTTTTTATACCATAAATAAAATTTGCACTAGTTTCTATTTT
Source organism: uncultured Nitrosopumilaceae archaeon (assembly GCA_964460675.1). GTDB lineage: Archaea > Thermoproteota > Nitrososphaeria > Nitrososphaerales > Nitrosopumilaceae > CAYWRD01. The sequence goes on along the minus strand of CAYWRD010000003.1, from coordinate 13,047 downwards.
TGAAATTAGCAGCACTGATAACATTATAGCATCTTTAAATAAGGAACTCGACCAAGTTTATCTATTGTACCATAAACTTGCTTTATTCTCTATTTTACTTGGTGTTTTAGCTATTCCAGTTCTTGTACCTGATGTATTTGGTCATGGACTTGGAGGTGATCAAGCACCAGCTTTAAGCTTTGGAGATATGGAAGTTACTGTAAGTACTGAACTAGATCCATCTGATATTACAGTAGGTGAAGTTAATTCTGCAAACATGAAAGTTAGATTCTTTGACACTAAAACTGATCAGACCTTAGAAAAAGTGACATATAGAATTGAAATCTGGCATAGCGGTGATCTTTTAGCTAGAAATTTGTTTTATGATGTTGATGGTGTTTTAGATGTCGAAATTAGACCCATTTCAGAATGCTCTGAGATGGAATTATGGAAATGTACTGATTACTTTGGCTCTGAACATGTTAGTGCACCAGGAGCTTTGTATGCTGAAGGTACACAAAGACCCGTAATCAAAGGACCTATTTTTAATGAAGGTGGATTATACAACATCAAAGTAGACATTGAAGGCGCAACTAGTCCAAAAACCTCAGTTGCAACAGTTCTAAGTTATGATACATTTGTAAGTGTAGCTCAGGAGCAACACTTTACCATCCAAACCGCTAGTGCTGAAGAAATACCAGCAATCGTAAAAACATACTATGATCAGGTAAAGAACTTCCAATATGATTCTAATGACAAATCAATATACTTTGAAATGCCGTTTAATTGGGATCCAACTTACGTAGATCAAGTCCAAGTAGTTCATGAAGAAATTCGTGTTCCCAAAGGATTTTCTCCATATGCTGAAGGAAAACAATTTGTAGGTTATGTTAATGGAGTAGAGGTTTCAGGCAGAGCCTTGTTAAATGATCCGTATTCTTCTGAAGAAACCAATATTGTCCACTTTTTAATTACAAAAAGTGAATTACAAAGAATTAACAATATTCTAGGTTCAGATAACTATGATAACGATTTAATGAAATTAAGATTAGTACCTCAAAGTGAAGTTTCTAAAAACTCAGTGGAAAGATATTTGGTTGACACTGAGAACTTTGAACGTGCACCAACAGATGTTGTTGTTCAATGGGATGGAAGATTTGGAGCTGGTGACGAAATCCCATTTGAAATTACATTCTTTGATGAAAATAGAAATCTAATAAAAGATGTAAGATATGCCTTCCAACTCTTTGATTCAAATGACAAAGTATTAGTTACTAACAAGGGTGATGATCCAAATAATCCAGGCATACAAGCTATTGAAGGATTAGACATCCAAAACATAATGATTCCTAAACAAGGAACATACAGACTTGACATTAGATTGTATGGTACGGGAATAAATTATGATGAAACTTACGCAGGAATTACTTCTATTCCAATTGAGATTGGACCAAGCCTTCCAAAGGATTCAATAGAAAAACCCCCAGTCACACCTACAGCATCAGTTCCTGAATGGGTAAAAAATAATGCTGGTTGGTGGGCTGAAGGACAAATAGATGATAGCTCTTTTGTCCAAGGATTACAATTTCTAATCAAAGAGGGAATAATGACTATTCCACCTACTACTCCAGGTGAAGGAACTGGTACTAATGAAATTCCAGCGTGGATTAAAAACAATGCTGGATGGTGGGCTGAAGGACAAATAGATGATGATTCTTTCATTCAAGGAATTCAATTCCTAATTAAAGAAGGAATCATGAAGATAGAATCATAGGTTTTTAAGTAATTTTTGTCAAAAAGGTACTATGAAAGACATCAACGATATCATGCCAAAAATACCTAACATGAAATGGGGTGCATTACTGAATAGACCACCAACAAATGACAAAGTTGAAGAAATGAACAAAATGTTTCCTCATAATGGTAAATGGCATACTGTATTTGAGGAAAAAGATCAAGTCATTGTTGATGGCAAAAGAATTTGGAAAAAAGATCCTGAAAAGTGGACCTAGTCTTAACTAGTTTTACTTTACATCATTTGTTTTAGAATAATTCAATCTAGATTTTTAAATAGAAATCAATTGATTTGAAAATATTGAAATTAATACTATTGTTTTTCTTATTTACCATCCCGCTTTTTTCTAATGTGTATGGTCATGGAGTTGGAAGTGAAACCTTTCCTCCAGTAGAATTGAATGGAAAATTAGTAACACTGGAAGTAACCTCTTCAAAAGATAATTCAGAAAAAGAAAACAAGCAAATTTCAATGTCTTTGATTGATTTTGATTCCAAAGTTACACTTAGAGATGTTACCTTCCAAATTAGAGCTGAACGTGGCAATGATTTTTTATTTGAAAAAGAATTCCAAAGCCCAAATGGATTTCTAGTTTTTAATTTTGTTTCAGATAACACTGATTCTATCATAGTTGAAGAAAATTCAGATGGTGGAGGTTTGTTTGGCTCTCTTTTAGGAATAGAAGAAAAATTAGTAACTATTCGAGGTCCAGAATTAGCTGAAGGTGGTCTTTATCAATTTGACATTAAAATTCTAACTGCCAACAATTACTCTAACAAAATTGAACCTCCAATAACATTCAATTCGGGCATATCGATTCCAATAGTTACTCAACACCAAATAGAAGATCCAAATTATGGACAACAAAGAATTGACTTTATCACATTCTATGATGAAATAGAAAATTTTGAGTACGATCCAACAACAAAAGAGATTTCATTTTCTATGCCCTTTGAATGGACACCTCAAAACATTAGTCAAACTACAACAGTGCATGAAGAATTTATCGTACCAAAAACATTTGGAGATCTTTACATTTCTAATTTTGATGTTTTCATAAATGGTATACAACTATCTGATCAAGTAGTTAATGTCGATGATTTTTTCTCTGATGCTCGAATTGTTCATCTTATAATTAATCAAAAAGAACTTGAACGACTTTACCAAAATGGTGAACATGATGACTACATGAATTTTCTTGTAAAACCTGCAACAAATGCACCATTAAGCTCGGTAACAAGTAATGGACAGTTTAGAATTTTGGCATCAATTGAACCTTACTCTCTTAAACCAGATACTGACGCAAAAATAATTTTTGAAATAACAGATGTATTTTTACGAAATAAACCAGTTTCTACCAACTATGAATTCTCTATTACTCATGATGAAAATATAATTCATTCAGAGAAAGGAACAAGCTCAGAAAATAATCCTGAAATAATAGAATTTCATGTTCCTAAAAATATAAGCGGTTTAGGCTTTCTAAATTTTTACAATCTTAACGACAACAGTCTAGCTGAAACCTCAATTCCAATAATATTTGATAGAAAAGAACCAACAAACACAATTTCTATCCCTGAGTGGATTCGAAATAATGCATCTTGGTGGGCTGAAGGACAAATAGATGATGAAACCTTTGTCCAAGGATTACAATTTTTAATTAAAAAAGGAATAATTCAAGTATAATTTTCTGTTCAGATCAGATATTGTATTGAATAATCTTATTATACAAATTTTATTCAGGTTGAATAATTGCTTCCTTTACGTGATGAAAACCCACACCCGCCTAGATGGAAACCAAAGGTAACTTATGCCTTAATTGCAATTAACGTAATTGTTTTTTTCATTGAAGTAGGTGTAACTGGTCAATTTTTTGATTTTACCAATCAACGAGCATTTTCATTTTTCTATGATTGGGGTGCTGTCCCAAATTGTATAATGGGCGGTTCAAACTTTAACGTAGACTTTGGTTCTGGTCCACTTCGTGTTGAATGTCCACCAACTCCTTACATATCTCTGATCAGTTCGATATTCCTGCATGGAGGTCTAATGCATCTTGGTGGTAACATGTTATTTTTGTGGATATTTGGTGATAATATTGAATTAAAATTTGGTAGAGCAAAATACCTGGCAATCTATCTTGTTTGGGGAATTTTAGCTGGATTAATTCACATTATGGGTGATACTAGTAGTGCAATACCTGCCGTAGGTGCATCCGGGGCAATTTCAGGAATTCTAGGAGCATATTTAGTAATATTTCCACGAACAAAAATTCTAACTTTTCTTATGTTGGGATTCTTTTGGAGGATGATTCACATTCAAGCAAGATGGTTTCTTCCTTTTTGGTTAATCTTTCAAAACTTGTTACCGTTTTTCATAGGAGGCTTTGGTGTAGCTGGAGGTGGTGTAGCTTACTTGGCTCATATTGGTGGATTCGTTGTAGGGTTAGCTACAGGTTATTTGTATAAGAAAACCCATAGTTCTGAATTCACATATGGAACAAGATATGGCTGGAGGCCCGATTATTAAAAATAAAAAATTAACAGATCACGTTTTTGTGAACTTGTACATCTGTTTCTTGATTACATTTTGTACAATGGAATTGAATTGGTTTGTCACAAACTGAGCATATTTTGTATATTTCCATCTCTGTACCACATTTTCTGCATGAATCAATTCTCATGACTATGATTTTCGTTGTAAATTGATTTAAACCCTATGAAAATTAGATGAGTCTAATTAGTTGTAACTAATTTTTTTATGCTGGAAAAAATAAATTATTGTAAAATAGAAAAAAATCATGCCGTTGATTACAGTATCAATGTATCCTGGACGAACACAAGAACAAAAAGATCAATATGCAAAAGAAATTACTAAAGCTGCAGTTGATATTCTAAAAACAAAAGAAAATCATGTGATTGTTGTTTTTGATGAAAATCCAAAAGAAAACTGGTTTCTTGCAGGAAACCAACTCTAATTATTTTTTAATAATTTATTTTGTCTACTTTTTTGAAACTAAGTATGCTTTTATTCTAATTTATTGTTATAGAATCATGAATAAAGTGGCAGTAGTTCAATTCAAGGCATCAACCAACAAAGAAACTAATCTAAAAAAAATTATCCAATTTATAAAAAAAGCCGCTTCCAAAGATGCAAAGCTTTGCGCTTTTCCAGAATTTATGATGTTTTATACTAGCTCATCTCAGACACCCCATCAACTTTCACAAGCATCTGAAAAAATTAATGGAAATTTTGTTTCAGAAATTTGTAAAGCTGCAAAAGAAAATAAAATTCAAGTCGTGGGCACGTTTTACGAGAAGAGTTCAAAGAAAGATCGTGTCTATGATACTTCTTTCTTTGTAGATAATACAGGAAAAATCGTTTCCACTTACAGAAAAATTCACCTTTATGATGCACTAGGTTTTAAAGAATCAAAAAAATTAGTAGCTGGTAAAAAAATCACAAAACCAACAAAATCATCCATTGGAAAGATGGGTATGATGATTTGTTATGATTTGAGATTTCCTGAAATGTCACGTATTCTAGCTAATTCTGGTTCTGAAATATTGGTTGCACCATCTGCATGGGTTAAAGGTAAAGGAAAAGAAGAACATTGGATTACGATTAACAAGACTAGGGCAATTGAAAATGGATGTTATGTAATTGCACCTGATCAGGTTGGAAATATTTACTGTGGAAGAAGCCTAGTAGTTGATCCCTTTGGAAATGTTATTCTTGATATGAAAAAGAGACAAGGAATTGCCTTTGTTGATATTGATATTAACAAAGTAAAACAAACACGTAAAATATTACCATTATTAAAAAACAGAAGAACTGATATCTATCCTAAACTTGATCTTTAGGTTTTCTTGTAATACAATTTAGATTTGAACATTGTTTTGTCCATTTTTGTTTTCTTGAATATCGAAATATTATCATAGGCCAATCACATTCATCACAAGGAGTTTTAGTTGCTCTAAGTCTTGCTTTCTGAAGTAATGGGGAAGAAGCTTTGCAACCTCCATAATAATTAGAACAACCCATGAACCTCTTTCTTGTTGTTCTTGAACGAATAACCATGAGCTGCCCTATCTTGCATTCTGGACAATCTACTAAACCATCCTTTGGTGAATTTGTACCCAACAGTAAGTATTTTTTCTTTTTTTCTGACCATGAAAGATATCCATTCTTATCCAGATACTGTTTTAGCTCATTTCTCAGCAAATTCGTAGATGACTTTGTGATTTTTACGGAATGGCGAGACTTAATCTGAATGGTTTGCATTTTAGTTCTTGACATTTCTTTACAATAAAACTACTAAACGATTTTTATAGGGAATCAAGTCAGCGACATTTGTGGAAAAGGTTTGTGTTCTTGGTGCAGGAAGCACAAAATATGGAAAATTAGAAGATAGTATTTCTGATATTACTATTCAATCCTCTGCTGCGGCAATTGAAAATGCAGGAATTGATCCTAAAGATGTTAAGGCTGGATACATTTCAAATGTATTTGGTGTAGCAGATAAACAAGTACATTTAGGCCCTGTAATTATGAGCAATCTGGGCATACCTGATAGACCATCACTATCCATCGAGTCAGCATGTGGTAGTGGTTCAGTATCATTTAGAGAAGCCTATGCCAACGTAGCAGCTGGATTTTATGATTGCCTGTTAGTAACTGGAGTTGAAAAGGTTACTCATACAGGAACAGAATGGACTACAACATACTTTGCATATTGTTCTGACTTTTTCTATGAGGGTTCAGCCGGTGCTTCATTTCCCGGACTATTTGCATCAATGGCAAGAGCATATCTAACAGAGTTTAAAGCAACAGAAGAAGATTTGGCCCGTGTTGCAGTAAAGAATCATGACAATGGTTTGTTAAATCCTAAAGCACATTTGCAAAAAAAGATTACAATTGATGATGTGATGAATTCTGCAGTAGTTGCAAGTCCACTAAAACTTTATGATTGTTGTCCTTTCTCAGATGGAGCAAGCTCTGTAATTCTTTGTTCGGAAAAGTTTGCAAAAGAAAATGGAGGAGATTACATTGAAGTAATTGGTTCTGGAAGAGGTGGTTCGCCTGCAGCTTTGCAAGGACGTGAACACATGACAACAATTCCAAGTACAAAGATTGCAGCAGAAGCTGCATACAAAATGGCAGGAATTACTGCAAAAGATGTTGACTTTGCAGAAGTTCATGATTGTTTTACAATTGCAGAAGTTGTTGACACTGAAGACTTGGGATTCTTTGAAAAAGGAAAAGGTGTTGAGGCTGTAAGAGAAGATAGAACAAAATTAAATTCAGATATTTCAATTAATCCATCCGGCGGCCTAAAATCTAAAGGACATCCAATTGGAGCAACTGGTGTTGGACAAGTAGTTGAAGTATATGATCAACTAACAGGCAAAGCCGGTCAAAGAACTGTAAAAGATGCAAAGATTGGCTTGACTCATAACTTTGGCGCAACTGGTGCAAGTTGTGCAGTTCATTTATTCCAAAGTGTGTAATATGGCAGATAAACAACTATTTGTTGAAAAGGCAAAAGAAGGTAAAATTTTAGTTCGCAAATGTAAGGAATGTGGGCATAACCATCTCTCAACTGTATATTTCTGCCAAAATTGTGGAAGTAAAGGATTTGAGAATGAATTTCTAGAAGGTGTAGGCACGATTGCAACCTATACCATAATCACTGTAGCTCCTGCTGGTTTTGAAAAATTTACTCCTTATGCCTTTGTGGTGATGCAATTGGATAACTCTGATTTGAGAATTTCAGGGTTTATGGGAGGCATTGCAAAACCAGTTGATTTGCCAGTTGGAACAAAAGCTAAAGTTACTGGTTATGATGAGAGGGGTCTCATCATTGAAAAACAGTAAATTTTTTTGGCTATTTATTAAAAAAATTCAAAACTGATTCTTAATTATTTTGTCAAAGTGATCAATTTCGTGTCAGCTGAAGTTACATGTGGAAAATGTGGAGAAAAGATTACTAACATGAAAATGTTAAAGTCATTAAAAGATGTGATGAACCATTACAGTGGAAAATGCCCATCATGTGGACAAACATTATCGACATCAGAATTTTCTCTTGATGTTTCTGAAAAATAGATCTAAAACATCTAAAATTAGATCAAAAAGACGAAAAACGAGTCCGTCATAAGTCTTATTTACTTCAGTTTTTTTAACCAGTTTATGGAACTGAGCGAGGGGGTAGCGGAGCCTAAAAGAAGTGGCATTTTACAATCCACATCAAAACGTGTTAGAATGATTTTCTCTGTTATGGCAAGTCCAAACAGAATTGATATTTTGAGAATTCTAAATTCTAAAGGCCCATTAACATATTCTGAATTAAAATCACTGGCAGGTTTCAAATCTAAAAAAGAAAGCGGTAAATTTGCATACCATCTACGAAAATTATTAAGACAATCATTGGTAGCACTAAACAAATCTGAGAGACGATATACTATTACAAATCTTGGAAAATTGGTGTTGAGTTTAGCTAGACAGATTGAAGAACGTTCAATCATTGAAAGTGGAAAGATGTATGTCAGAACTTCCCATGAATCAATTGAAGAATTCAATTCTCATAAAATTATTCAATCTCTTGTCAGAGAAGGAAGTCTTCCATTAGAATTAGCACAAAAAATAACTGAAGAAGTAGAAAATAGAATTTACAAATACCAAACTACCTACCTTACAGGCTCACTTATTCGTGAGATGGTAAACTCCGTGCTTCTAGAGCATGGCCATGAAGAATATAGAAACAAACTTGCACGCCTAGGTGTGCCTGTATTTGACGTACAGGAAATGATAACAAACGTAGATGATGTCGATAACGGTGCAGAAGGTTTGTTATTCAAGACAGGCCAAAGAGTGTTTGCAGAACATCTTCTTACAAACACTTTACCAAAAGATGTAGCAGATTCACATCTTTCAGGAGATCTACACATTACTAATCCTGGAATTTGGTCATTGGTTCCTGATACATTATTTGTAAACATTAAAGACTTAATTGAAGATGGAATTGATCTTGGTGGGAAATATCTTGGCGTAACAAGAATTCAATCAATCAAGAGTCTTGATGAAATTACTTCAGCATTATCAATAATAATCTCATTACTTTCCAAAGAAGCATCGCAAGAAATTGTTCTAGATGGCTTACCACAATTATTATCAAAATCTGCAAAGAATATGTCTGATCTTGAAAGAAAATTGACTGATGCATTTGCAACTGCATCTACTACCTCAAAATACAACAAACAAAGTACAACAATTTCTATTAGACTTCAATTAGGCTCTGATACAAAAATTGTTAATGCAATAATCAATGCATACAAAGATTATACCAAAGTTACACCAATTCCAAAAGTTGGTTTGATTGTTGATTATGATAAGGGAAAATTAACAGATATTTCTGGCCCACTTTCTGAAATAATTTCTCTTGGTGGAAAAGTGATGTTTGCAAAGGGTCAGATGTCTAGCTCTGGTATTACCAATACCACAAAAGGTTCTGGATCACTTTCTATCAAACTTCAATCTGTATCCATTAATCTTCCAAGATTGGCATTTGAATCAAATAAAGATGAAACTTACTTTAGAGCAAGACTTGCACTATTAATGAAACCAGCATTAGCTTCTATGGCTCTAAGAAAGAAAGAAATTGCAGATCTCACAAGACGAGGACTAAATCCAATACTGGCAAAGAATACTCAATACATGCAAAAAAATTCCATAGGACTTGTTGTTAATTTAGTTGGATTAAAAGAAGCTGTCTTTAGTATATTGGGTTATGAGGATAATAAAGAAGGCAAAGAAGTCCTTCATAAAGTACTTGAGACAGCAGTAGATGTTGCTACAAAGAAAGGTAAGGAACTTGGAGATACTGTTACTGTGTGCATGACTGAAAGTGATGGTGCTGAGCGATTTTCGAGCCTAGATGGTGAAAAATATGGTAAAAACTCTGTTCTCAAGGCTACAGAAGATGAGATCTATTCACAAGGAGTTACACTTGATGCCTCTGAAATAGTCGATTATACTAACAAAAGTGAGCCTATCTCAGAATGCAATAAACTTGCCAAGATCCTAAATGGAGGATTGCTTGTCAAACTTCAAGTATCTTCAGAATCTAAGGCAGATTCCATAAAGAAATCTATTGAGAAAGCAGCAGAGTTAACGAATTCCTTCAGAGTAATCAAGAATGTACCGATCTGTGGTGAGTGTGGATTCAAAGATGAAAAACTGTCAGACAAATGTCCCAAATGTAAATCACCTTACATAATCTGAAATCCGTCTATCAAAAACTAGTTCCGATCTCTTTTACAATGAATTTTGATCCATTTCAGATCTAATTATAGTAAGAAGATATACCATTATGATTCTCATAGTACCGGTGTTAACAATATTGAACCAAAATCCAAGTTAGGCAAAAAAATTTTCGCCACATAAGTTATAACCACATTCATCTTACCCTGTCTGGGGAGATTATTAATTGGAAAATTCACAAATTGAAAGTACAATAAATGAGATCCGTAAGCGCAGTGGCGCAGTTACGAGTTTCAACAAAGATAAAATTTCAAATGCCATTTATCAGGCATTGGCAGCCTCATCTAAAGCCGATCGAGAGCTGGCCGATCTACTAGCTAACAAGGTAGTAGAAAAATTAGTAGAACAAGGATTCTCTAGTTCTAGAGTACCTAGTGTTGAAGATATTCAAGACATTGTAGAATCAACGCTAATTGAAAGTGGTCATAGCGAAATTGCAAAGGCCTACATTGTTTATCGACATGAGAGAAGAAAATTAAGAGAAGAAAAAATGAAGGTTCTAAACATAAAGTCCTTAGATCCTGTATCCAAGAAATTTGATCTGAATTGCCTGAGAGTTCTTGCATCAAGATACTTGATGAGAAATTCCAAAAATGAAATTACTGAAAACCCGAATCAGATGTTTGAACGTGTAGCCATTTTGGTTGGACTTGGAGATCTTCTCTATGATTCTGCACTATTTGATAAATCTGGAAACACAAAACAAGATGTAGAAGAAGCACAATCATATCTAAAAAAGTTAGACAACTTTGATTACAAGTTCAAGATTGGTGATTACTATCTAAACAAATGGCATTTTAGAGCACTGATTAACCACTATGTCACTTTGGCAAACAAAGGACAAATGAAAATTTCATTCAAAGAACTGTTAACACAACTAGCTGCCAAAAAATTTGACAATTATGCAGACAAAATCAAAGAATACTTTGAATTGATGACAAGCCAAGACTTTTTGCCAAATTCACCAACAATGATGAATGCAGGAGGACGATTAGGACAACTATCAGCATGTTTTGTTCTTGACATGAAAGATGATATGGAAAAAATTATGAAATCAACTTCCGATGCTGCACTTATTTTCAAGTCTGGTGGCGGAGTAGGGATTAACTACTCAGATTTGCGACATGAAGGAGATATTGTGGCCTCAACCTCAGGTGTAGCCTCAGGTCCAGTATCTTTCATGAATATCATCAATACTGTAACTGAAGTTGTAAAACAAGGTGGAAAGAGACGAGGTGCTAACATGGGAATAATTGAATCATGGCATCCAGATGTAGAGAAGTTCATTACAAACAAGACTCAACCCGGAATATTAGAAAACTTCAATGTAAGTGTAGGAATATGGGAAGACTTTTGGAATGCATTAGTAAACACTGAAGACGGAAAATACATTCTACGCAGTCCTCGTGACAAATCAGCTGTCAAAGAAATTAATGCACATCAATTAATTGATCTGATTGCTTTTTCTGCATGGAAGAGTGCAGAACCAGGATTGATCTTCTTTGATCAAATTAACAAATACAATGTATTTGCAAAAGCAAGACAAGCACCACTGCGTGCAACAAATCCATGTGGTGAACAAAGCCTCTATCCATACGAGTCTTGCAACCTTGGCTCAATCAACCTTGCCAATCTAGTAAAAAGACAAGCAGATGGTTCCTACGAATTTGATTGGCAAAGATATGAAGAAACAATCAGAAAGACAACAAGATTCCTTGACAATGTGATTGATGTGAATCTTTATCCAGTAAAGGAAATTGATGTTGCATCAAAAGATTCCAGACGAATTGGACTAGGTGTTATGGGCGTAGCTGATCTATTGTATAAACTAAAGATCCCATACAATTCTAAGGAAGGCTATGAACTACAAGCAAAACTCGCCGAAGCCCTAACTTACTATTCCATGGAGGAAAGCGTTGCACTTGCAAAGTCTAGAGGAGAATTCCCACTGTGTTCTAAAACAGAATATCCTGAAGGAAAGATTCCAGTTGCAGGATACTATGAAAAACCGAAAGAAGAACACTCCTATGAATGGGATGCATTAATTGAAAAGATCAAAAAGTATGGAATACGAAATGTATTGACCACCACTGTAGCTCCAACTGGAACACTATCTATGATTGCAGATTGCTCAAACGGAATGGAGCCAACATTTGCCCTTGTGTTTGAGAAAAGAGTTACTGTAGGTCGATTCTTCTACACTAACAAAATAATTGAACAGGTCTTAAAAGAAAATGATCTATACACAGATGAGATCCTTGCAAAAATAGCAGATAACTATGGCTCTTTGAAAGGAATAGAAGAGATTCCTGAAGAGATTCAAAATGTATTCGTTACTGCAATGGATATTCATTGGTCTGATCACCTTATGGCACAAGGAGTTTGGCAACAGTGGATTGGAAACGCAATAGCAAAGACAATCAACATGCCATACGATGTTTCATCAGAGGATGTCAAAGCAGCATATCTTCTTGCACATGAACTTGGACTGAAAGGAATTACCGTGTATCGTGATGGTTCCAGACACAAGCAAGTACTTCACATGACTAGTGAAAAAGCACAAAAGATCTTTGATGTTGCACCTAGCAACTATGTAACTGAATTTACAGAGAAGGCCATCACAAACAATTACATCCGAAATGAAGTTCAGGCAGCACTTGAACTCAAACCACGCGATGAAGAGGAAGAAGTGACGCACGACTCTTCAATACCAGAAGACACTCCTGAAGAAAGACTGTGCCCTACTTGCAAAAACAATCTAGTTTTTGTTGAAGGATGTAGTATCTGCATTGAATGCGGATTTAGTGGTTGTACCTCTGGTTAAGTAAAACAATCACAACTTTTTTACTTTCTTTTCATTTTGAATTCGTGTGGATAAAAAGATCCTAGCCAGCATCATAGCTGGAATTGCAGTTGTTGGCATAATTTTTGCAGTAACCAACTTCACAGAA
>CAYWRD010000002.1:1471-38554 GCA_964460675.1 uncultured Nitrosopumilaceae archaeon | reverse complement strand
AGTTGTTAGCCTTGAAAGGCAACACATTTCCAACAACTTCCATCTCAAATTGTTTCTCTTCTGGCAACTGTTGGATTTGTGGAATATCACGGAAATTTGCTAGAGTATATGATCGAATGGAAGGTGATTCGTCCCAAACTGTCTCTTGATAAGTCATTTATTATAATAATCGATTACTATTGTTAAATGTTACACATTATTTTGGTTTCTTAAATATGAAATTACCTGAATTTTTTTAAAAATTTTGATATCAATTGTAAAAAATTATGATAAACTTCCTTAACGTCTTGGGCTAGCAAAAGTGATTGAGAAGCAATGGCAGAGGATGAAGTATTAACAACTGTGGCAAGTCAAGTAAAAGAGTTTGAAAGCTTAACCGCTCTAATTACTTCTTCAATTTCAATGCAAATTGCAGTAACTGTTTTGGTAATTGGTTTAATTGGAATCACGGCTGGTTATCGTAGCTTCTCAAGCTGGACTAGAAAGCAAAAAATGAACTATACTAGACCATTTGTAGCTAGATTCATCAGAGTAGCAGTTTTGCCTTTATTTGCAATAGCTTTGGTATCATCTGTTAATTTTTACATTCAGACCTTTGAGCTTTTTACAGATGACGAGTTTGATTCAGCATCTGATGTATTTGCAAAGGTTCTAAACACCATCAATATTCTAGTAGTAGGATATGCAATTGCACATCTAATTCCATTAGCGATTAAAAAATATGAAAAGAAAAGAGAATTGGAAAATGATTTTGAATTATGGGTAGAGATGCGTGGTTTTAAAGACGATCCAGGAGACCTTTTTCATCAATTATTCAAGTGGGTTCCTCCTAAACATCCACCAAAAGAGATGTCTGAAGAAGAGTTTCAAGAAAAGCTCAAAACAGAAAAAGGACGAGAATATCTAGAATCATTTCACACATCAAAAGGATATGCAATTGGAAGTTTTCAGAAACTAGTTGATGATCCATTTAAAATATGGAAAAAATATGAAAATGAAAAATATGAAAAATATTATCAAGATTGTATTTCCGGAAATAATGAATCAGGCAAACATCTTAGACCAGGACAAAAGCCAGAAGAGATTTACTCAATTGATATCTGGAGAGAAGAGAGAAGAGATGCAGGGTATGATCCAATAATCCCAGGTTATAGACCACCTGGATATGGAGCTAAGAAAAGAAAAGATCTTCCAAAGTCAGTATCACAGATTCTTCCCGTAGCCATCTTTGCCGTAATAGTTCTAGGAGTAGTCAGTTGGTGGGGAGTTGATTTGTTTGTATTAGCAACAGCTACTGGCGGATTAGCAATTGGTGTGGGGTTAGCATTGCAAGAGACAATGCAAAATTGGTTTGCATACATCATGATTAGAAAAGACAGGATCATTACAGAAGGTGATAGAGTTGAGCTTGATACTGGTTATAACGGCTATATCCATAAAATTACTGCCAGAGTAACATTTGTTAGAAATGCGTTCAATGAATCATTTGCTACAATCCCAACTAGAAATTTGGTAAACTCTCAGATAATTAACTTCTCCAAGGAAATAAAGATGGTTCCAGCAGCTGTAAATGTTGGAGTATCTTATCTAAATAATCCTAAACAAGTAGCCTCAATCTTAGTTAAGATAGGCCAAAGAGCTATGAAGGAGTCTATAGATAGCAAAGGTAAACATCTTGTAGTTCAAAGGAAATGTCCCTACCTGTTAGAAAATAAATCAAGTTGCGGATGTGATAAGGGAATAACAGTAGATATTGATCAGCCACTGGTGAGATTTAATGCATTCAATGATTCTGCATTAGATTTTACAATCTATCTTTATGTGAGAGATTATGGTTCTCAATTCAAGGTAGAAACTGACATCAGGATGATTATGTACGAGGAGTTCAAGAGATATGATATTAGAATTCCGTGGCCTATCAGAACAATATATCAAGGCGATGAAAAGAGAGAAGAAAACGAAATTAACCAGTTAGAAATAGAAAGAAAGAAAGTAATGGAACAGTACGGAATAGGCGATATTGCAGATTCAGAAGGGGACTAAACTCTCAAAACTTAAGAAACCCTTGTGTCAGTTTTAGCTATTGGTAAAATATACTGTGATAGCTGGAAAGTCATCTGAAGAACTAGCAAAAAAATTATCAAAAAAAATAAAGAGTAATTTAATCAAGTCAGACATTCGAGTATTTCCAGACGGAGAAAGTAAGATTACACTTTCAGGAAAACCATCAAAACGGTGTATTGTCGTACAAGCTACATATCCTCCAGTAGATACCAATTTGATTCATGCATTATCATTAATAACAAAAGCAAAGGAGTATTCGAATGAAATTGTAGTAATAATTCCCTATATGGGATATGCAAGGCAGGATAGAGAATTTTTGCCAGGAGAGATAGTTACAATGAAATCAATTGCTAAATTATTCAAAGCTGCAGGAGCATCCAAACTAATTGTAGTTGATATTCATAGTATGATTGCTCTTAATCATTTCAAGATTAAGAAAAAAAATGTTTCAGCTGTTCCGGATCTTGTGAAATATTTTGTCAAAATGAAGTTAAAAGTTCCACTTGTTGTTTCTCCAGACAAAGGAGGAAAAGACAGAGCAAAAGCATTTGCAGACCTATTAGGTTCAGATTATATCGCCCTTTCAAAGAAAAGGGATAGAAAAACAGGAAAAGTATCAATCCAGAATGAAGAGACAAGACAGGTCAAAGGCAGAGACATAATTTTAGTAGATGATATGATAAGTACAGGCGGAAGTATAATCAAGGCAACCCAGTTTCTAAAAAAACAAAAGTGTAGACGTGTCTATGTGGCATGTACCCACGCTTTGTTAATGAATAATGCTGAAATAAAAATAAGAAAATCGGGGGTCACAAAGATCATTAGTACAAATACAATTCCTGGAAAAACTTCCGTAGTAGATGTTTCTGGAACAATTGCAGATGCGATAATCTGATGCCGGAAAGTTTTTTTGTTTTATCAAAAGAAAATTTAGAGATTGCAGTAGATGAGGTTATATCTATCGCAAAAATATATGATAGATTTACAAAACATAAGTTAATTTCAAATTTGTTAATAATTCAATCCAATACAAATTGGAAACACATGATCAAAAGAGCTTCATTTGTCAAAGAAGCAGGTCAAATTCTTCGTAAGATGTCTGGTTTATTTCTAGATGAAGAAAATTTTGATATTTTAAAAAACGCAAAAACATTTTCGTGTAAAGTAATTAATCTAGCTTCGCAAAGATTTGATCCCTATGAATTAGAAAATTCTATGGGTAATATGATATCAAAGTTTTCACATGCCAAAGTATCACTAAATAATCCAGACATCACAATTTTTTTGATTCTTTCTGATAAAGAGAGTTTTTTTGGTTTTGCAGAAAGAGTCAAGCAGACCAAGAGGCCAAAAAAAATAGAATCACATCCTCATGAACTTGATTGGAGGTTGACACGGGCAATGATTAACCTTGCTGGTTTGAGAAAGGGCGAGACTGTTTGTGATCCATTTTGTGGTACTGGAACTACTCTTATTGAAGCAGAGTCAATGGGAATTCATGCAGTTGGAATAGATTTTGATAAAAAAATGTGTAAAAAATCTCAGATTAATGTTCAAGAAAATCATTTTAATTCTAAAATATACAATTCTGATTTTAGTCACGTAACGAAATTAGAAAGAATCAATGGAATTGTTACGGATTTACCGTATGGAAGATCATCCAAAACATCACAAAAACCAGAAAAAGTTTTACAGGATTTCATATCAATTCTTCCAAAAAAAAAGAAAATTGCTGTGATGTGTAAGAAAGGGTTTGAAGAAAAATTGAAATTTAAACCGTCAAAAAAATATGAAATCTATAGGCATAAAAGCTTGACAAGAGTGATTCTGGTAAAATGAAACTGGTGTTTTTAGGAACCTCAGGTGCCATGCCTACCGAAAACAGAGGTTTGTCTTGTATCTGCCTTGAAAGAGAAGGAGAAATTCTAATGTTTGATGCAGGAGAAGCAGCACAAATTGCATTTATGAAATCCGGTTTAGGTTGGAACAAAAAAATGAAAATTTTTGTTACACATATGCATGGTGATCACTGTATAGGAATTTTAGGATTGTTACAAACAATGGCAATGAAAAACAGAACAGAATCTATTGAGATCTACGGTCCGGCAGGAATTGATGAATTTATTTCTGCAAATATTAAGATCTTAAATTTTGGCTTAACTTTTCCGGTACTAATCACAGTTATTAATGAAGGCAAAGTTATTGAAAATAAAAAATATTCAGTATATTCATGCAAGGCAAATCATTCAATTTCTGCTTTTTCGTATTTAGTTAAAGAAAAAGATAAGCCAGGTAGATTCCACCCAGATAAAGCCAAGGAATTAGAAATTCCCGAGGGAAAATTATGGAGTGACTTACAGGATGGAAAGACGATTAGAGTAAATAATCAGACAATAATGCCAGATCAAGTGCTTGGTGAAAAAAGGCCAGGTAAAAAAATAGGTATTTCAGGCGATACTATGCCCACAAAGGAATTAGAAAAATTCTTTGCAAATTGTGATTACTTGGTATTTGATTCTACTTTTCTTGAAGAGGTAAAAGATAAGGCAGTAGATACCTTTCATTCTACTGCATATCAAGCAGCTGCGCTTGCCAAAAATGCCAATGTTAAAAATCTAATTCTTACCCATTTTTCTGCCCGTTACAAAGATGAGACAAAATCAATTGAAGAAGCAAAACAAATTCATGACTCAGTTATTGGGGCAAAAGACCTTCTTGAGATAGATATAAAATAATAATGTTTGATTCAGTAAAAAATCAGATTTTAGAATCGGAGAAAATTGTTTTTGTTACTGGAGCTGGGATATCGCAGGATAGTGGAATTCCTACTTATCGTGGAACTGATGGTTTATGGAAAAACTATGATCCAATGAAGTTAGCTACTATAGATGCCTTTTATGAAAATCCAAAACTTGTTTGGGAGTGGTACCAAGATAGAAGAAAAAATATCTTTGATGCTAAACCAAATCCTGCTCACAAGGCAATTGCAGAAATGGAAAAGTTTGGTAATGTATCAATACTAACACAAAATATTGATGGTCTTCATCAAAAAGCAGGAAGTTCTAATGTATATGAGCTGCATGGTAGCATAATACGAATAAAGTGTACTGTTTGTGATTTTAATAAGGAGTTATTCTCTGAATTTAATTCGCTACCTCCAAAGTGTACTTGTGGAAATATCTTACGTCCCGATGTGGTGTGGTTTGGAGAATCATTACCGCAAAAGACATGGCAAGATGCCATGATTCTGGCAGGATCGTGTGATTTAATGATAATTGCAGGTACATCACTGTTGGTATCTCCTGCAAACACCCTTCCTGTTTTTGCTAGCCAAAACGGAGCAACAATGATAGAAGTAAATCCAGAAAGAACAATGTTATCCTCTGAGGTACATCTTTCAATACGTGAAAAAAGTTCAGTTGCATTACCTAAGCTACTTTCAATTTTTAAAAAGAATCAGGAATTTGCTGAATAATTAGGGGTTTTTGTTATAATTTAGTGGTTCAATCTCTACGATTTTACTAGTTAGTGTATTTTTGGATGACTCTATCATATTGATAGGAGAATCTATGTTATTTTCAATCACGTTTTTTGAATGGTCAATTCCTTGCTCTATAGAGTTAGCTGTTTGAGAGCCTAAATCAGTTACATCTGATTTTAAGGAGGTAGTAACAGTTTCAATAGTTTCTGGGAATAAACCATGAATTTCTGATGAAAAAAGAAGACCCCCAGCAGCGAGAACTATGCCTATAATTACAAGCTGGACTAGCATGATAATTAGTTGAAAAATTATTTTTTAAATCGGAACTAAAAAAAGATCCCATTTTTGGTGAATTTTGTTAGTTGTTAGCCAACCAGGATATCACTTGATCAATTTTTTGAGAGGTAAGAATAATTTTTATTGGTCCGAGGGGAGATTCATCAGCTTCTTCACAGATGGCAACATTATCTGCAAAAGCTGCTTGTTTATTCAAATAAAACCATGTTGTATTATGATCTAGGTTTTTTTCCATATTTTTTTTAAGGCTATTTTGAGATTTACGAGAATGAATTACATCATAGATTTTTTCTAATGATTCTAGATTTTGGGAATTCCCTGAAATAGAAAACTTGCCTTTCTTAATCTCACAATCAAAAAGTATGTTTGAAATTGCCCTTTCAACTTTTTTTGGGTCTTCTGATGGATTCACACTTCCATAAGCCTCTATTTTGCATGGGATCTGAGGAATTTTCATTAAACCCAGCCTTCAATTATTTTAAAGGCAGTCTCTACAAGTTCATCTTTTGAAAGATTGTTATTTGATATTGATTCATCAGCAAGAGCAATAGAGTTACTTATTCCTACACCTAATTCCCTTTTGTCTCGTTCATTAAAATTATTTTTAGATTTAGGATCATCGGATCTTCCTCTTTTTTGTAAAAAATCAAATCTAGTTTCAGTAGATGCATGAACTGCAAGAAGTTTTACTGTACCAAATTTCCTGAGAACGTCCAGTTCTGCATTTGATCTAACACCATCTATTACTATAACATCGGATTGAGAGTTTTCGATTTGTGGTCTAATTAGTTCTGCGACTGCGCCTTGACCATTTTTTTCTCTTAATTCTAACATTAATTTTCCAAGGTTTTGACCAGTAGGTTCTAAGTTACGATTTTTGGCTTCGGCCCTTACTGCATCACCCATATTGATAATCGTGTATCCCTTAGTCTTAAGACCTGATGCAATGGTAGATTTTCCTGCTCCCGGCATGCCTGTAAGACATACAATAAGCTTTGACAATATAATAAAATCAAATCTCTGTTCTATGAAGGTACCGGAAATTATTATAAAGAAATTAGAAAAAAAATTGTAATGCGAACCTTTGTAGCAGTTGAGGTTTCTGATGAGAAATTGATTGAAGAGATCACCAAACTTCAATCAAAAATATCAATTAAAGCAAAACCAGTTTCTCCAAACAACTTCCATTTCACTCTTCAATTTCTTGGTGAGATTTCAGAAGATGCAGCAGATAATGTGATTAATGCTTTACGAAACATAACGTTTCCAAAATTTACATTAAGGTTTGAGGGTATTGGTGTTTTTCCAAAACCCAGTTTTCCTAGAGTAATTTGGATAGGGACAGACAAGGATGGAGGAAGTAAATTAATAGACTTGGCTGAAATAGTTGGAGATGTTTTAGAGCCTTTAGGATTTAAGAAGGACAAGCCGTTTAAACCACATATGACTATTTTTAGGATTAAAAATAAAGTCGGTAACATATCTGGAATGTTAAACGATTTCAAATCAGAAAAATTAGGCAGCCAAAAGATTGAAAATTTAAAGTTCAAAAAAAGCGTCCTAACTGCTTCTGGTCCTGTTTATTCAGATCTGGAGGTTATTGCACTAAAATGAAACAAGTAATTTCTAATATACGTAAAAAAGTCGTACCCACAAAACCAATTGAAAAAGAGAAAAACACAATTGCAAATTTAGCTTTAGATTTAGTAAAAAAGGAAATTAAAAAATATCCTGAAGTTATTTCAGTTGAATTTGGCGGTTCTTTTGCAAAAGGTACTTGGCTTTCAGAAAAGGCAGACATTGATATTTTTATAAAATTCAAAGTGTCAGTTACGGAAAAAAAATTTACTGACATATCCAAGAAAATTGGATTTTCTTCAATGAAAAAATATGAGCCTTATGTTAGATACTCTGAACATCCTTATGTTGAAGCCAAGATAAAAAATACAAAGATAAACATAGTTCCTTGTTACTCTGTAAATTTAGGAAACTGGAAAAGTTCCGCAGATAGATCTCCGTTTCACACAGATTACATGAAAAAAACTCTTTCAGATAATATGAGAGATGACGTTAGAATTCTTAAGACCTTATTGCGTTGTCAAGGAATTTATGGTGCCGAAATCGCAAAACAAGGATTTAGTGGTTATGTTTGTGAAGTGCTAATCTTGAATTTTGGAAATTTTGAAAATGTTGTTAAATCAATTGCAGAGATAAAGGAAGGTCAAGTTATTGGTAAAGCTTTGAAAAAATTTGATACATCAATTGTAATAATAGATCCTATTGATAGTAACAGAAATCTAGCTGCTGCAATATCTAATGAAAATATAGGTAAGTTCATTTTATTGTCCAGATCATTTTTGAAAAATCCATCAGTTTCTTTCTTCAGAAATAAGAAATCAAAAACTACAAAGAATTGGAAAAACACAGTAACTGTAAAATTTTCATTTTCTAAACGAAGTCCCGACATCATATGGGGACAGATAAAAAAGGCAGCCTCTTCACTTTCTACTCAGCTATCTCTTGGAGGATTCAAGATAATCAGATTCTCTGCGTTTACTGATGAGAACAAGTATGCATATCTATTTTTTATGTTGGAATCATTAGACATTTCAAAAATATTAGTTAAGGATGGGCCAGATTTTTTCAATGAGAGAGATGTTGAAAATTTTATCAAAAAAAACATCAAAAAATGTGAATTGATGTGGATTAGTAACAATAGAAAAGTAATGTGTATGAATCAACGAAAAAATAACAATGCTACAAAATTTTTGCAAGAATTGTTAAAGAATCAAAATAAATCAGGTATTCCTGCAGGCTTACAAAAAGACATCAAAAAAGGATTCAAAATTTTTGTCGGTAGTAAAAACCTGAGTAAATCAATTAAAGAGGAAGTATCAGATGTAGTTTCAACTAATGAAACTATCTTTTATACCGGTTAAAAAATTAAAAAATAAACCGTATTCTTCCATTTTGGGATATCCAAAAGCAACAAAACGACAAATTGAGAGTAGAATATCTGAACTTGAGAAGCTTAATGTAAAATCTGTTGCTTTTTTTGGTCCTTCTATTATAAACAATTTACAAGTTCTTGGTAAAGGATATGTTGGAATAGTAATCCTAGCTAAAAAAAGAACAGATTTGATTGCTTTGAAGATTAGAAGAACAGATTCTCAAAGAAAAGAAATGAGAAATGAATCTAATCTTTTGAAATTAGCAAATAGTGTAGATGTTGGACCAAAATTAATTGATGTAAGCAGGAATTATGTATTAATGGAGTACCTTGAAGGTGAAAAAATAGGTCAATGGGTAAAAACATTGAATGGGAAAGGAAGTTCTAAAAAAATAAAATGGGCAATTAAACAAGTATTGGAAGATTGTTTTAGACTAGATCAAATAGGTTTTGATCATGGTGAGCTAAGTAGTATTTCCAAACATGTTATTATCGGAAAAACAAAAGCAACTATTATTGACTTTGAGAGTTCGAGTACAAATCGTAGAGTTTCAAATGTAACATCTGCAACTCAAGCAATTTTCATCTCATCTGGTATTTCAAAAAATGTACAGAAAATCTACAAAATTCCGGCAAAACAGAAGATTATCGATGTTCTTAGAGAATACAAACGAGATAACAGTAGAGAGAATTTTGATAAAATTCTCAAAATACTTAGAATATGGTGGGACCGGTGAGATTTGAACTCACGACCTCTAGCACCCCAGGCTAGCATCATGGCCAAGCTAGACGACGGTCCCTCACGCTCAAGGCATAAAATGAAATTATTAAATCGTCGTATTGTTATATACAAATATTGAAAATCTGTTCAATTTGTCATAGAATTTCGGGAAGCGGACAAGACCACTTGGATTGTATTCAAAAAAGACGAATAGAGTTAGAAGATGAAGAGCAAAAACAAAAAATTCCAGAAAAGTTAGA
Source organism: uncultured Nitrosopumilaceae archaeon (assembly GCA_964460675.1). GTDB lineage: Archaea > Thermoproteota > Nitrososphaeria > Nitrososphaerales > Nitrosopumilaceae > CAYWRD01. The sequence goes on along the minus strand of CAYWRD010000002.1, from coordinate 28,781 downwards.
CATTCAAAAAAATCCTGAAGATTTGAATGTGGAGGTTAGGGCTATCTTAGAACATTTATCTAAAGAAAAAGAAAAAAATAGTTAAAGCCAGTTTTGTAATCGTTCTTTTTCAAATTGTAATTTTTCGTTTTTATGTTCAATTGTTGATTCTGTAAGTTTAGTCGAAGGTTTAGGATCTGCAAACATATCTACTTCAATTAGTGATGCAGTACCCTTGCCGGATTCTAAAAAGCATCCTCCCTTTCCATCAAATTTTGCTGATTCCTCTTTTGATTGAATTTTTGCCATAATGTTTTTTGCAACTGTTATTCCTTCACCTTCAGCAAAGACTCCTGCCTTTGGAACTGCCATTTTTTCTCCTACGGGTAAGCTGGTGACATCACCAACTGCATATACATTCTCAAATGGGGTTTTACAATCCTTATCAATTACAATAAACCCATTTTCTTTGGCAAGTCCAGAATCATATACCACTTTTGGTGCAATATGTGGAGGAATAGCTAACAGAAGATCAAAATCAGCTTCACCGTTTTCAAATTTTAGTTTGTTAGCTTCGACATATTTTACTTTACAGTTAGGATGAAATTTAATTTCATCTGAATTGATCATTTCAAGAACCTGTTCACTTACTTCTGGACCAGCTGCGGGTAATGTGATTGGTGCTGGGCTATACATATGAATTTGAACAGAATCACGTGTATTGTTTTCTCTCAAGAGTGAATCAATAAGAAGACATGCTTCGAATGGTGCAGGAGGGCATTTGTAAGGCATTCCCATTATAGAGAGGGCAACTTTTCCCGATTTCATTGTGGTGAGTTTTTCTCTAATCTTACCTAATTCCTCATGTCCGTATAAATTAAAACCATTTTGAACCAAACCTGGAATTTTTTCTGGAACTAAAGAGGTTCCTAAAGCTATGATAAGATAGTCATAATTAAAATCACTATTTTCGGTGTGGACCTTTCTATTTTTGAGATCAATTTTTTGAATCTCGTCTTTTACAAAATGGATATCTTTTTTTGGTAATTCAGTTAGAGAGCCAATTGAATTCTCAAAAGTTCTAACTCCTTGGATTATCCATAATTTTGCAAAACCAACCATAAACCAATCCTTTTTATCAATAACTGTAATTTTTACTTGTGATGCAGGGAATGATTTTCTAATTTCATTTGCTGCGGATAACCCTCCAAATCCCCCACCTAAAATTAGCACGTGTGGAATGGACAATCTATCTATCTTGCGTAGTAGGTCTTATTAGAACTTCGTTTACGTTTACATGTTTAGGTGACTCTACAGCATAAAGAATTGCGTTGGCAATGTCTTCTGATTGAAGTGCTTCCATTTTTTTAGTATTTTCTACAAATCCTTGTAATGATTCATCAGTAATTGTGTTTGTAAGCTCTGTTGCAACAACACCCGGTTCAATACAAGTAACCCTAATGTTCTTTCTAACACTTAATTCTTGTCTTAATCCCTCACTTAATGCAGTAATGGCATGTTTGGTAGCACAATAAACGCTCCCAGCAGGAAAAACAATTCTTCCAGCAACAGAAGAAATATTCACAATATGACCTGATTTTTGTTCTAGCATTTTTGGGACTACTGCAGCAGTACAATACAAAACACCTTTAACATTAACATCAATCATTTGTTCCCATTCATCAATTTTCAAATTCTTAAAAAAACTAAGTGGCATTAAGCCAGCATTATTTACAAGAATATCAACAGTTCCCCATTTTTGTAAAACTGCATCAACAAAGGAATTACATTCGTCTTTTTTTGTAACATCTAATTTCTGTGATAGAACCTCACCACCATTTTCTTTAATTTTTGCTTCCAAATCAGATAGTCTATCGGTTCTTCTTGCACCTATTGCTATCTTGGCTCCTGCTTTTGATAATGCTAAGGCAGTTGCATAACCAATTCCACTACTTGCACCAGTAATAATGGCAATTTTATCTTTGAGCATTAGAATTCACTTAGAATAAAATCATGTTCTAGATGGTAAATATGTTTTCTTGTAATAATGAATATTGCAAGGTTTTGAAAGCTAATTTATTAAATCTAAAATTGTATTTTGGGTTATGAAGCCAGAAAAGTGTGCATATTGTGGCGAAATGACAGACATGCCTTTTCAATGTAATTATTGCAAGGATCCGTTTTGTCCTGAACATAGGCTTCCTGAAGATCATAGATGTGTCAAACTTACACAAATTAGAGCTAAAAAGTTTGGCGAAAAAAAAGTCGTAAGAGATGGAGGACCAAACAAAAAAGGTTTTTTCAAACGTTTTTTTAGAAAATAATTTAGTAAGGACTTTTTTCAGGTGAAATTTTTGCTCTTCTTCCTTGATAGATTAAAGCTGCTGCCAATGCAAATAACACTACTGCCGTTAATGGAAAGTTTTGTGGGGCAGGTAGGATAAACCAGTAATACACACCAAATCCAATAGAAACTGCAGCTTGGCTCCAAAGTTTGATCCATTTTGGTGCCTTGATTAATCGGCAAATTGCCTCAACCGCAAAAATCCCAATTACGGGATAAACAGTATAATAAAGAAAATCTATAACGTCAACTCCCGTATGAGACACAAATTAACTAATCATAGGGATAATTTCTATCTAATCTTCCCATCTCACTTTGGTTACAATTTTTTTAGAGATTAATGCTTGAGCATTTTCATAAGGTATTGTTGCAATATCCTCGGATTGGAATGGGCCATATTTTTGAAGATCAGCTCCTACTAATTCATCCATATTCTTCAAAAATCTAACCACTACTGTTTTTGTTTTATGACGATATGAAATAGATTCCAGGAGTTGTGAACGCCCATTGATTGTGGCAGATAAAATCATTTCACTGCGTTCCCTTCTTTCTTCTTCTGCATCTAGAATGTATTTTTCTTCATCTAACAGATTTTCAAAATCAAGTGATTCATTATCGATTAACTTTTCAATTCTGATGTTTAGTAATAATGAAGTTAACTCTGATGCCATTTTGATAAGCGATTCTTTGATTTTGTTTTCTACTCCATCAAATTCTTGTTTTCTAAGATTTCCTATGAATTTTGAAACGGTTTTATAAAAATCTGATTCTAATTCCTGAATAGTATCATTTTCAAACTCGCGTAGAACTGTAGAGTACAATGAATTGATATCAACCTGTTTTTCTTCCGACATTTCTTACCTAATCCTTAAATGACAGATGTATTTGTGTTAGCTTGAAGTATAAATTGCCGTATAAAGTTAGCCATGGAAAAGCAATGCAGGTAAAGTATTCACCAGACGAAGTTTTTTCAAAGATCGCACATGAAGATATAAAATTTATCGATCTGCAATTTACTGGGCTAACAGGGAGATTCCATCATACCACAATATCTGCAAATACCTTTACTCCAGAACAAATGAAAGATGGTCTACCAAAACTTGATGGATCATCTATTGTTGGTTTTACAAGTATTGATGATTCTGATTTAGTTCTAAAACCTGATCCTAATACATTTGCACAGATCCCATGGTTAACGGAAAATAAAACTGCACGACTGCTTTGTGATGTTTATTGGGGAGAGGACAGAGGAAGGCTTTCTCGTGATCCACGAAACATTGCACAGAAAGCAGAGGAATATATCAAATCACAAGGTTTTGAAAATAGCGCTTGGGGACCTGAAGTAGAATTCTTTGTGTTTGATCAAATACATTGGGATGTCTTGACTCCTTACAAAGGTCAGTCATATTCTATTGAATCTAAGGAAGCACCATGGAGTCAGGAGGGAACAGGATACCCAATGGGATTACAGGAGGGATACTATCCTAGTACACCATCTGATACACTTACTCCATTTAGAAATGAATGTGTTAATATTCTAAATACCAATTTTGGAATTCTTTGTGATAATCATCATCACGAAGTTGCAACAGCTGGACAATGTGAAATTGACATCAAATATGATTATCTTACCAATGCTGCTGACGCCACCCAATCTTACAAATTTGTAATCAGAAATGTAGCACAGAAATACGGCAAAGTTGCAACCATGATGCCAAAACCTATTTCAATGGACGCTGGTTCAGGAATGCATACCAACGTTAGTTTATGGAAAGGAAAAAACAATGCCTTCTTTGATCCTGATGATCCTGACGAATTAAGCCAAACTGCGAGGTACTTCTGTGGTGGTATTATGAATCATGCAAGAGCGCTTTCAGCAATTTGTAATCCAACAACAAACTCCTATCATAGATTAGTTCCAGGATATGAAGCCCCTGCATATATTGCATGGAGTTCTAGTAACCGTTCTGCAATAGTTAGAGTTCCAAAGCACTTCAAGGGTTCTGGATATTCTTATCTTAAGAGACTAGAGTTTAGGGCTCCAGATCCATCATCTAACCCATATCTCGTGTTTGCAGCAGTAACTGCAGCAGGAATGGATGGTATAAAGAAAAAGACTGATCCTGGTGACCAGATACGTGATGATATTTTTAAAATGACAAAATCAGAACGTAAAAAGAAAGGAATTGGGGTTCTTCCAGCAAGCTTAGGTGAAGCATTAGATGAACTTGAAAGTGACAAAAAATTCCTAGGTACGATTTTCACAGATGATGTTATTGATACAATAATGTCATTAGGGCGAAGAGATCAGCGAGAGATATCTATTCGTCCACATCCACATGAATTTTATCTATACTTTGATGTTTAGACTCTTCCTGTAAGTTGGAAGATGTAAAATAATGAAATAGAAATCAGTCCAAAACCACCACCAAGAAAAATCCAATTTCTTTTCTCAGAAGTTGCTGCCTTATACAATAACACTCCTCCCGCTAGACCTACAAACAATACAATCACACCAACAACAACAGAATCAAAACTTGAACCAGTAATCAATGGATGGAAAAAACCTGAAAGTAATGCAAAGAAAATTATCAAATACACATATTTGAAACCTGTAAAGGCTCGAGTCGTTATCTTACTCAATATTGAGGGTAGTTTTGTGTTAGAAAATAAACTTTTGAATTCAAATGAATTACATCATTCCGCCCATATCAGGCATGCCACCTGGCATTCCACCCATACCTGGCATTCCACCACCCATTCCTGGTGGCATTCCACCCATACCACCCTCAGCTCCTGGTGGAGGTCCTGCAGATTTCTGAGTTGCAATAACATCGTCAATTCTGAGAATCATACATGCAGCTTCTGATGCGGCTGAAACGATTTGTTCTTTGACTGATAAGGGTTCAATAATATCACTTGATTTCATGTTAGCAATCTTTGCTTTCATTACATCAATTCCTGTCCATTTCTCACCTTTTTGTTGCCTTGAACGAAGAGCGGCAAGAGTATCGATAGGATCCATACCAGCATTCTCAGAAAGTGTTAATGGAATAGACTCAAGTGCATCAGCAAATTTTTCAGCTGCTAATTGTTCTCTTCCTTCAAGTGAATTAGACCAATTTCTTAATTTTGAAGCAGCATATGTTTCTGGGGCTCCTCCTCCAGCTACTACATGTGGATTAAGCATTACATCTTTTACTACCATCAATGCATCATGTACTGAGCGTTCAACTTCATCAACTACTCTTTGTGAACCACCACGTAAAAGAAGTGTTACAGATTTTGGATGTTTGCAACCTTCGATAAAGACCCATTTGTCTTCTTCAATTTTTCTTTCCTCAACTATATCAGCTGAGCCAAGATCTTTTTCAAATAAATCATCTAAGTTAGTAACTATTCTTCCTCCAGTGGCTTTTGCAAGCTTGGCAAGATCACTTTCTTTTATTCTTCTTACAGCGAGTATACCAGCTTTGGCGAGGTAATGTTGAGCCATATCATCAATTCCTTTTTGACATAAGATCACATTTGCTCCAGAACCTATTACTTTGTCTACCATGGTCTTCAACATTTTATTTTCTTCATCAAGGAATGTTTTGAGTTGTTGAGGATTTGAAATGTTTATTTTTGCATCAGTTTCAGTTTTGCTTATTTCTAGGGCAGTGTTAAGTAATGCAATTTTTGCATCAGGAATCTTCTTTGGCATGCTACCATGAACTATTTCTTTATCTAATACAATGCCCTGAATAATTTCAGAGTCTTTAATTGAACCGCCTGCTTTCTTCTCTACTTTAATATCATCAATATCAACTTCAAATTTGTCTCCTTCTTTTTCAGAAACTGAAAGAATAGATTTAACAATAATATCAGATAACGCATCAGAATCTTTTCTAACTAATTTTGTCTGCATTGATGTTTTGGCAATTTTAGCAAGGATTGTCTTATCATTTGCAGATACTGTTTCAGAAATATCCTTTAGAAATTGTTTTGCTTTCTTTGCAGCTTTTCTATAACCATCTACAATTATTGTAGGATGAACATCTTGGTTTAGAAGTGATTCTGCATTCTCTAATAGTGCACCTGCAAGAACGACAGCTGAAGTTGTACCATCACCTACTTCATTATCTGTAGTTTTAGAAATTTCAACTAGCATCTTTGCTGCAGGGTGTTGAACGTCAATCTCTTTGAGAATGGTTGCACCATCATTAGTAATTGTAACATCACCTAATGAGTCAACTAGCATCTTGTCCATGCCACGTGGACCAAGACTGGTATGAACGATTTCTGCAATAATTTTTGCAGCAGAAATATTGTTTTTCTGAGCATCACGTCCTTTAGTCTCAGTAGCTCCTTCTTTGAGTAGAACTACTGGCATTCTTCCCTGATTTGATGCTTGTACACTCATTGATCCCAGAACCTAAGATTCCCTTTTTATACGTTCGGGGAGAGAATAATTGACAAAAATCCAATATACTAATCGGTGTTTTTAAATTGGGAAATTCGATGTAGACTGCATGGCAAAATCGGCAAACAAGGAATCTTATAATAAAATTTTTTCTAAATTAAAAGAACATAACAAATGGTTTGAAAATTCTATTCCCCTGATTGCCAGTGAAAATATTCCAAGTCCAGCTGTAAGAGAGGCAATAATTTCAGATTTTGGAAATAGATATGCTGAAGGTTGGCCTGGTGAGAGAGTTTATGCCGGTTGTATCTACATAGATGATGTTGAATTCGAATGCATGAAACTGGCAAAAAAACTGTACAAGGCAAAATTTGCCGATGTCAGACCCATTTCTGGAGTTGTAGCAAATCTTGCAGTTTATTCAGCTTTTACCAACCCAGGCGATATTATGTTAGCACCTTCAATTCCAGCAGGCGGTCATATTTCACATGGTAAAAAGGAGCATTCAGGAACGGCAGGTTTAGTTCATGGTTTAGAAATTGAGTTTTATCCCTTTGATGCTGAAGAAATGACTATCGATGTTGATAAAACAAAACAGAAGATAAAAGAACTCAAAGATTCTAACCGTCTGCCAAAAATGGCAATGTTTGGAGGTTCTCTTTTCTTGTTTCCACATCCAGTAAAAGAATTAGCTGATTTTCTCAAGAGTTATGATATGCATATTAATTATGATGCTGCTCATGTAGCAGGTCTTATTGCAGGAGGACAGTTTCAAGATCCCCTAAAAGAAGGTGCTGAAACTATGACCATGAGTACTCATAAAACATTGTTTGGTCCTCAAGGAGGTTTAGTATTAGGCGGAACGGAGCATGAAGAAGCAATTAAGAAGGCTACGTTTCCAGGGTTAACTAGTAGTCATCACATTCATCATATGGCAGCAAAAGCAGTAGCATTTACTGAGGCATTAGAGTTTGGTAAAGATTATGCAAAGCAGGTCATAAAAAATGCTAAGGCTCTAGGTGAAGCATTAAGTGAAGCAGGTTTCAAAGTGTTAGGAGAAAGTAGAGGATTCACAAAATCCCACCAAATCGCAGTAAATGTATTAGATTATTCGGATGGGGGAAAAGTAGAGGCTGACTTGGAAAAAGCCAACATAATTGTTAACAGACAATTGATTCCAGGTGACATTAAGGCGGGAAGAAATTACTTTCATCCTGGAGGTATCAGGCTGGGAGTATCAGAGATAACAAGGCTGGGAATGAAAGAATCAGATATGAAAGAAATTGCAGGGTTTATCAAACAAATTGTAATTGAAAAGAAGGAATCCAAAAGATTCGTTTCAAAAGTTAAATCATTTAGAAAACACTTCCAAAAAGTGCATTATTGTTTTGATAACAAACTTGGTGCGTATGAATATGTCAAACTAAGGTAGGCTAGCCAGCATAGTCAGTAAGCAATGATTGGTCGCCCTTATTTTTACCAAAGACCAAATCAAGTTCATCAGCCAGAGCTCGAATTCGACCCCTTTGATAATTTCCTACATCGTATTTTTCAACTAATCGTCTTGCAAGTTTTAGATATTTTTCCACAGATGCTCTTGTAATTGTTTGAATGAGTTTATGGCCACATTCACAGGTTTGGATCAAAGGTAGTCTGCGGTAAGATCTTCCACAGGCAGTGCATCTAAAATTCTGTCTTGCATAAGCTCGTAGGTTTCCCATGATATCTGGGACAAGATGAGTTGAGATAACATTTGAGACGATTTCGGATGTGTTAACTGCATTGATCAATTCTGCATTTTTGATTTGCATGTCAAATTTGTCAAGCATTGAACCAAGAGTAGAGTATGCACTTCTAGACTTTGAAGTAGTTAGGGTAGTAGTGGTATGTGTAAAAAAGTAATCAAAGAATTGTTCATTGGTCTCCAGTCTAGATTTTATGATTTCTACTGAGGTTACATCAGAGGCCTTTAACTTATCTTTTGTAGATTCAAAGAATTCTATTGGTAGTGATTTACAAACCTCAAGATTGTGAGCCTGTGGTTGAGATTCATGTGGCAATACAAGAGGTTGTACTAGTAGTGGTGCGTCCATCAAGCCACCTATTCTATCTGATAAGAACTGCCTTGAAAAATTCAACAAACTATCCATTAAAAGCATAATCGAGTCTGCATCACCGTCAGCATCTCTTCTTTTTGCAGAATGCCAATTGGGGGTAGCAAAACAAACATGAGTTTCTGTGAATCCTATAATTCTTCCAACTATTCCCACTGATGTATGTGGAGCAAGGCCTATGATCAGATGTCCTATTAATTGATCCTTTGTTTTGACGTTGTAGTACTTCTCCTTACCGTAGAATTTGCTTAACAAATCATCAATGTATTTACAGGTAGAGATAAGATAGTGTCCACAATCATTTGGAACAATTACGTCTTGGGTTCTTAATTCTATGAATTGTTCTGGATTTTCGATAACTTTGCCATCTATGTCATGGGTATATCCTAATTTTTTGAGAGTTGAGATTGATGTTCCAACCCATGAAGGTTTGAAGTGAGTTAGTGGAGAATTGGTTGCATCGAATCTTATAGTTCCATCTTTGAAAACTGTCAATCCGTGGCTTTGCCGTAATAGCCCCTTCTCAAAAGGTTCTGCAATTTTATCTTGGTTTATCAGTTCCCTTACTCCTTTGAAGGGTTCTTGAGCCCTATATCCAACAACCTCTTGGGCCGAGTTAAGCTTGGTCTTTAAAGGAAATGGTTTGTAGGTATGAGATACTGCTTTTCTTTTACATTTCTCACAATATTCCGTCTTTAGTAATTCTCGGCAATTCAGACACTGGTATTCAATTATGGTTTTTTTTCCACATGTATGACATTTTATGCCAATCGAAGGTTCATTACAGTTACTACAAGTACGATTATAGATATTAGTATAGAATGTACCTTGTTTTGCCGCTTTTAACAAGTCCCTGGTTGGACCGCCTTTATTTCCGATAGGAAATAATGAATGGATAGGAGGTTTCATCTGTCTCGGAGCTGCCTTCTCGGGACGCCCAATCCTGACTCCGATAGATGTAGAAAATTTGTTGCGGATTTCAATATTGGATGATTTTGAAATTATTTCAGGGGCAGGTATATTCTCAATTTTTAGAGGTTTATGAAATAACAAATTATAGAAAATCTTGGCTTCTTCACCTTCAAGTATCACCGACTTCTCATTTTTTTTGTGTGGAACTCCGAGTTTTTCGAGTATTGGTTTTTTGTTAATTGAATAAGATATAGAGTTTAGATTAATTTGTTCTGTCTCCAAAAGAGATTCTAATTCTTTTGGAGTAATCAGATCCCAAAAATAGAGATATTTAGGATGTAGAGGGATTTTGAAGTCCAAACTAAGTTTGATTGCCTCATCCAAAGTCGGGATTTTAGTCAAAAATTCCCTTAACGGGCTTGTTTCAGGTTCATATTTTTGGAGTTTTTCTCGTAGTTCCTCTATCCAATATTCTTCAACATAGCCAGACGGCACCAAGGAAGCATTATTTTCAAGGAAATCCCCAAACGATATCAGTATATCACCAAGATGAATAATTTTTATGATTTCGTTTTTGATTTCCTTACCATGGTTTACATCTTTGATTTTTACAACATTTCCATTTTTTAATAAGACAGTAGGTGTTTCAATAGAATCCACAAAAGCTATGGTTGCGCCTTTTCCTGGTAGGTCTATTTTGATTTGAGTTCCTACAGCTATTGTATGGTCCAAAATCTCAGCTATTACTGGATGGATTCCTACAGCAGCAAAGCCAGTGTTACAGGATCTTCCATACCGTAATCGAAATCCTCCTATAGTATTTGGCATTGAAAGAACAGATCTTCCAGTAATGACTTCTTTCATTCTTTTCGAGGCGGCATCCTCTTCTTTATCGCCTGTTTGAATAGCTCCTTTCAGATCGTCTAACCATTCCCAACCTTTCAGATTATAGCGTTCTATTCTTTTCAATAGTTTTTTTGATCTGCCAATAAGGCCATCATTAAGTACCCTTAATGCTCCCCCTCTCACTCTATCTGTTTTAATGCGTGACATGCCCTTGTGATTTACTACCTCGTACGGGTCAGTATCTACTCCATCAAGCTCTACTGGTAGGTTTGAAATCACATGAATAATATCATCATCTAATACATGAAATTGGAAGTTTCCAGCCTCTCTTTCATAGACCCTTAATTCTTCAACAAACCTGCCTGTCTCATCATCAAAACAATTAGCTTGGTATTTCCCAAGATTTACCGTCTTTCTAACATGATCTGCGATTAGAATGGTAACGGCCGATTCAGTTCCTCCAGCAGAACGCATTGGTCCTGCAATAGATACGGAAAGATATTCAGTGCCATCTTTGTTCTTCTTTATTTTTACCTCACTAATTCCCTGTAATGGCGCAATAGTAACACCTTCAGTCACTATTGCAAGACCTACACGAACTGCCAGATCTAATCTTTCTTCTAATGTAGAGTCAGGAGGAAGGTATTTTCCTAGTGCTATCTCCTTTGAGAGAATTAAAGCTGAAAGTTCTTTTCCATTTGTTTTTAGAAGTTCCCTGAGTGGTTCGGAAATATCAATTTCATGCATTTTTGCGACACGATCTGCCAAATCAAATGCGATTTTAGGCTCAATTATGCCGGAAGAATCTACAAGTGTGGATTTGGCGTAGGCGGCATTCTCAAATATTCTATAAGTCTCTTCTGAAAGGGATTTGTAATATCGGCCATAATAGTCAGGCATTGGTATGCCTTTAATTCTTGAGATGGCATCATTTTCAGACATTCCAATATTCCTTTTATTTGGTAGTTTGAATGGCTTTTGCTATTCCTTCAAGTTTCTTAATACTTCCACCCTTTTCAAGAAATGTTCCTATTACAAGAGCATCTGCCCCCGCCTTTACAAGGGATTTTGCTGTTTTTGGATCACGAATCCCTCCACCAACAATAATAATTCCATTGAAGATTTTTCTGACAGTCTTTACCATTTCAGGGCTTACATTGGTCTTTGCTCCAGAACCTGCCTCAAGATAAACAAATCTCATTCCAAGAAATTGGGCTGCAAGAGAATATGCTGCAGCAATTTTTGGTTTATCGAACGGGATTCCTCGCGCAGATCCAACAAACCATGCTGATGTGCCGTCCCCAATTATCAGATATGCAGTAGGTAAGGGTTCTAAACCAAATTTCAGTACATTTGGGGCACCCAAAGCTTGAGCCTGAGTAATATAATATGGATTTTCAGAGTTCATGAGAGAACTAAATAAAATAGCGTCTGCATCAGGAACAACTCCCGTAACATTGCCTGGAAATAGTATGATGGGAATTTTTACTCCCTTCTTGATAGATTTCACAACTTTGGTCATTTCTAACTGGTCTGTGGCTGAGGAACCTCCAACGAGGATAGCAGAAGCTCCAATCTTTTCTACATCCTGAGCAAGTTTTGTGGAAGAATCCAGATTTGATACTTCGGAATCAATTAAGACGAATAATAATGCCTTTTTCGTTTTTAATTCAGATTTTAGGAATGATTCAACCTTGTTTCCCGTCATAAATGAGATTTGTAGATGAGTCTTTAAAGTTTAATTAAAATGCAGTATACAGATTTGTATAGCTATGGCAGACCTTGAAAAATCTAATTTTAACAACATTATTAGGAAAATTATCAAAAAATCATTATTTACAGAAAGACAAATTGAAATTATTTTAAACCAAAAGAATCTTGCTGAGACAAAGTTTTCGATTAGTAAAGGCGCGTATTATAGGCAGGTAAACCAATCTAGAGAAAAATTAGTAGGGCTTTTCTATTCAATCGTGCTTTTTCGTGCCTTAGGCATACTTTTACCAGATGATATTGATGTGATATCAAAGCTTTCTGAGCAGGTTTCTGTGATAAATGAAGGTGATGTCTTTCCAGAAAGAGAAGAAGAAATCATTAGTGTGATAGATATGGCTATTCGACGTGCCTGTAACATGTGATTTATGTAAAAAGGTCTTATCTTTCTACCTGATTTTTTTGTGATTCATGATGTGCAATTGTTAATCTAAAAAGTGAAATAATGTTGTTCAATCACAATAAATCACGTTATAGGCATATTTTTTGTGATGTTAGTGGAAATTCCAGACCCTGAAGTGATTTTAGGCGTGATTTTGGCATTTCTAGTAGGTATGGGAGGTCTTTATGGTTATTTTAAGATCCGTCCATTTATCAAAACTAAGGCTGAAGTTAATGATTCATCACATGCAGAGCGCCTAGAATATTATGAGAGACAACTAATTGATATGAAAATCCGTCTTGATGCCTTAGAGATGGAGGGTTTAGAGCAAAAAACAGAGGAAAAAGACGAGGATTTGAAGGAATTATTGAAAAAAATAACTACTAATCAGCTTACTGAAGAGAGGTCTAAGCCTGAAAATGAGGTAGAAACGAAACCTCAAACCAAAAAAGTGCAAGAAACCGTGCCTGAAAATGAATCTAGTGACATCACAGACCAAGTTTTAAGCCTAATCACAACTAAACCTATGACATCACGTGATATCCAGACTGCCTTAAAGAAGAGTCGAGAACATACATCTAGATTTTTGAAAAAATTATTTGAAGATGGGTATGTTGATAGAGATACAAAATCAAAACCATATACTTATTCCATAACCAAAAAGGGAAGAGAGAAACTTGGTCTTATTGAAAACAGCCCAACAATCGCATAGAAAATTTTTCGGTTTTTCCAAGTCCTAAATTGTTGTTTCCAAGGCAAATTTAATCGAATTTCATCTTATATTATAATGATTATAATTTAATAAATTATATATATTATTAATTTATAATAATTATATGTCTACTCTTGAGAATGAAGTATTAGTAAAAATCACTTCAGCGGGCACAATATCAATTCCAAAACAATTTCGTAAGTTTATGGACATGCAAAAAGGAGATTATGTGAAGTTGATTATGGGTAAAGATAGGTTAATTGTACGTAAAATCGTTATCAATTAGGGTTTTTTTGCCCAAGTTTTATGGTTTGATAGGTCCATTCTCTACCTGATTTTGTTCTGTTCATTCTTCCTTTGGATGAAAATCTAGAAAGATAGGTCGATATTATACTAAGTTTTACTGGCTCATTATATTCATCCTCATATTTTTCTAAAATATCAGATGAGGTAAATTTTCCTACGGGGAAGTATTTATCTACAATATTCCAGATTTTGGAGCCTGTAGAATCAAGGTTAAGTGCTTCTTGTTGTTCCTCTTCTATATTCATTAAATCCATCATTTCAAATATTTTCAGGACCTTTTCTCTTGTAACGTTACCTTCTAGTTTAATGTCATATCTAGCACCCTCAGAATCCTCCATATCAATCCGTATACGCTTACGAGCCATTGTGATCTTTGAGGTTCGAATGTTAACACTTCAAATGATCCGATGATATTTGTTAACTAATTAGTTTGTTAACTTTGACTGCCTAGCCCACGCCTGAGTGTTTTTAAAAAGTTAACAAGGTATTGATAATATTTACCTGGTTTTGTTTTAATTTCATGCCTGGAGTGGAAATAAAGGGGTCAAAATCAGGTTATTCACATTGTTAACATCCATCTTAACGCCTAGACTGGAAATAAAGGGGTCAAATTGACCGTTTTTTAAATCTCCTTAACATTCCATTAACAGTTTGTTAAGAACCCACACACCCATCTTTCCACTCTATCTTTTTTCAATTTTTTTTTTTGAAAATATCTAACTAAAAATAATTAATTACAAACTTAACTAGAATTACTATTCTATTCTATACCCTTTACATTCATGTATGGATATGTTCTATTTGAGTAGAAACGTAGGTGTGTGAGTATGTCATCAGATCCGATTGATAAATTACTAGATGCAGCAGAATCCGGAAATCGATTAATTAAAAATCGAGATATTCTACATTTCACATATATCCCAGAAATCATTCAACATAGAAATGAGGAACTTGAGCAAGTTACTCATTCATTACTACCAATATTAAGACAATCCAGACCCTCCAATCTCTTAGTATATGGAAAGCCAGGCACTGGAAAAACACTCGTTGTTAAAAAAGTAATTTTAAAAATTCAAGATAGGGTACAAAACTCTACTTTTCCAATAAAATTAATCTACACAAACTCAAAAGAGGAAACCACACTTTATGGCCTTTTAGTCAGTTTTGGAAGGCAATTAGGATTAAACGAAAAAGAGTTACCATCTACAGGCCTAGCCATAAGCGAAGTATTCAAACGACTCCTAAATAATATCAACCAAACTAAAGCAAATGTAATCTTCATAATAGATGAGATTGATTATCTTGCACAACTAGTCTCTAAAACAGGGAAGGATATTTTATACCAAATTACAAGAGCTAATGAACGGCTTGAAAACGGTTCACTCACAATTGTAGGAATCTCAAATGACCTTACATTCAAGGAGAGATTGGATCCTAGGGTGATTAGTAGTCTGGGAGAAGAAGAGATTGTATTTCCAAACTATTCGATGGATCAATTAAAAAAAATCTTGGAGGAGAGAATAAAAATTGCATTTTTACCTAATGTTGTAGAGGATTCTGCCTTGAATCTATGTGCAGCCATGGCAGGAAGAGAACATGGTGATGCAAGAAGGGCAATAGACCTAATACGAGTTGCCGGAGAGATTGCCGAAAGGAAACAATCTGATAAAATGACCGAGTCTCACATAAGAGAAGCGTCCCAAAAAATAGAGGAAAATAAGGAGACAGCCGCACTTCAATCATACCCACTTCATGAAAAACTCGTAATCCTAGCCGTAATGAAGGCAAGCGGCTCCTCTACAGGAGAGATATATTCTGCCTATAAAGAACTCTGTAAGGCTATACGCCAGAAGGAACTTACTCAAAGACGCATAACCCAAATGCTTAGTGAGATTGAACTTTCAGGAATAATCACAGGTAGACTAATTCATCAAGGCATACATGGTAGGACAAAAAAATACAAACTTACTATTTCACCAGACATGGTAAAAGAGACATTCAAAAATGATCTTACCTTAGAAGATATAGTGTAAAACTAAAGAAAACTCTTTGTGTATGCTTTGAAATTTTTCAAGTTAACTAATACGGCAACCCCTGGAGTTGGAACCTGACCAACACTTACTTGAAAAGGGGTCTGTTTTTGCCAAGCCCCTGAATTCAACACCATAACTCCACGGTACATGTCCAATTCCACAACATGTACATGACCTACATGAAATATGTCTGGAACATCATCAATTACCATCAAATCTTCTCTTTCTGGAGCAATAGGAGTCTGACTTCCATAAATTGGGCTCATATGCCTTGCCTTTAACAAATGCTTCATTACATTTGCTGGATGAGCATACTCCATTCCAGGAGTAGTTTTGACAATATCATCTATACTTTGACCATGAAACATCAGAACCTTTACACCATTCAAAGAAACCACAGCTGGGTTCCCAACCATGAAAAAATTCTCCTTTTCCCATAAACCAGAATTGTATTTTCTAGGAATAGCTGGTTGTGGAAGAGCACGTCTTCCTGGATCATGATTTCCCGGCATTATGAAGACTTTGATATGCTTTGGAATTTTATCAAGAAGAGATTCTGCTTTTTCCAATTGCTCTTCAATTGTCTGGAAGACCAACTCCTTGTCTTGATTAGGGTATATGCCTACCCCGTCTATTACATCACCTCCAATTATCACAAACCTTACCTTTCTTGCTTCAGGATCAGGGCTGGATAACCATGAAATGAAATCGGAGAATTCATCTTCCAAAAAATACTTGCTTCCGATGTGAAGATCAGACAAAAACACAGCATATACATCTGATTCGGAGCGATTTGGAACATGGTCTGGAATATCAGGCAAAATCAAATCCTTGACAATAAAACCTGAATTTTTTCCCATACTAACCCTGACCATTACAAACTGATCATTCAATAATGTGGCTGCAGTTTTTTGCAAGTCTGCATCAAAAATAATGGCCTCGATTGAACCTGAAGGGTCTTCTAGGACAATCTTGGAGATGTTTCTTTCAATAGTACGAGCAGTTACCAATCCACACAAATACATATCATCTTCGGATTTTGCTGACTTTACTGCAGATATTGTCTTGAGCATTCGTGATTCGGGACGATTTGAAATGATTTTCTTCAATTTTAGAAATCTACTAGCAAACAGAGAATTGTACCCTGAAACCCCCTCTGCAGTAGTTACTTTGGGGGTAGGATCAAAAATAATCTTAGCTTCGCCTTGGATAGAGTCATCTTCTTTGATTCCAAGATATGTTTCCAGATCATCTTGGCTGATATGGTATAGCTTCTTTCTTGTCTTCTCTTTTACAACATCTTTGATGATTTTTTCTAATTGTTTTACATCAATATTCTCAAGAATTTTTAAAGCGTCAGGATGAATCTGAAACCCTTTGTTTAAGGCATAGTTCAGGGCAAGTGTAACATCCTTTCTCATTACCGACAAAAACCAATCTCATTTAATTAAATCTGCGCCTACCAATAACCCTCAAATATCTACTATGAAGAAAAAGCAACGTGTCTAAAAAGAGAATTATTTGGTTTTTTGTTTTCATGGGAGTATTTTCTCTAGTTTTTCAGATAGGCTCACTGTCAGAGCCAACTGATGAGGAAGCAAAAGAATTTCTGAAGGAGTTTGAGACTTTGGTAAAAGACATTGATAGTATAGGAATATTCCTACATAACACCTCTTTGGCCTTGCCCATGTTTATCCCCGGATTTGGTGTAGCTTGGGGTCTGTTTTCAAGTTGGTCAACAGGGTTTGCCTTTTCAACTATAGTTTCTCAAGCGCCTGAGCTTTCATCCATACCTCCTCTCGCAATACTTTATCTTTCTCCTTTTGGAATAATGGAACTTGTAGCATATTCACTTGCCATCTCTAGAAGCTTTATGCTTATTGTAATGATAATCAAAAAACAAAATCTATCTCATACAATTAGGCCCACTTTGATTGAGATTGGAATAGTTGTTGTACTTTTATTGTCTGGTGGATTTTTGGAGTTTTACATGATCGAAATGATACAGGATACGGATTTTCAGATGCCTGGATTATCTTAGACGATTCGATCTTTCCCTTGCCTTTCTGACTATTCTTCTGACACACTTGTCAGGATTCTTCTCTATGTCGTGCTCCCAGAACCTGAGGACGGACCATCCCTCTCTTCTGAGATGTCTGGAGACCGTCACATCCCTTCGCATGTTTCTCTCTATCTTGTCCCGCCAGAACTTCTTTGGAAGGCGCTTCTTCTCATAATACCGGTAACCGTGCCAGAAGTCACCATCGCAGAATATCGCAATCCCTCTTCTCGTAATCACGAAATCTGGATTGCCATACATCTTCGGATACTTTTCAAACCTGTACCCTATGTCCTTGAGCATTGCCTCCATTCTGAGATCAATCTTGGTATCGCTTCCCCTTATGCGGGACATGACCCAAGATCTCTTTTCCGGAGTGAAAATATCGACCATTCTGCTATTTACCTAGTTTGTAGAGAAAGTTTGTTCGATACAAGTTTTCTCAAATTTCATGGTAGTCTTCACAATGAATGAGTCTCATAAAGATCTAATAGACAGTTTATGCAGAGGTTAGGATAGTTGACCAAAAAAGAATTTACTTTTTGTGACTTGTTTGCAGAAATTGGCGGAATCCGCCTTGCGTTAGAACACGTTGGAGGAAAATGCGTTTTTTACGGTTAGAACAAATAATGACATTTTAACTCATGCAAAAAAGAATAATTGGAAAAAACACAAAGATGGATGGGTTACCCAAAAAGGAACATTTCAAAAAGGATTCAAACCACTAGAGTTAGAAGAATTGCTTCAAAAAGGAGGTTTTAAGAACACTCCATATTTTCAACAAACCCACTGATAATTGAGGCTAGATTGTAATGTGTTTAGATATACTATATCCTATATCTAAAATAATTTAGTAGCAAATTATAAACCCAATTAAACCAGAAATTATACGTGAAGACCATAGTAGGCATTTTAGCATTTTTTGTAATATTCTTAGGCTTTTCCATATCTAATGCATCAGCTCAAATATCTCCAAACAGTGCTTTTGTTTTAGAAGGATCTGGGTATGGTGTAACCGAGGAAATAATCCGAGTATCTGATATTGATTTTTCTATAATTACTTCGTCTCAGTTAAGAGCTACTACTAATTTCAGTATTGAAGACGGATTTATTTCTCTTGCAGATGATGAGTTTCTTGTAAAAGATCTGAAAGGTTCATTTCTGAGAGAAGGTCATTTTATCAGAATAAATGGATCAGTTGAGGATAACAGTGGTGAGACTGTAACTGTTAGATTTTTTGGACGATTAATTGAGGAAAGTTTGAATGCCTCAATCTATAGCTTCACTGGAAGACTCAATACAGTAGACGAGTCATTTAAGATAATTTACACCTCTAAACTTTCAAAACTAACAGAGACTCCTACCATTGAAACAGAATCAGAGGAAAAACAACTCACACTTCGTATTTTGAAGGGTTCCTCTTCTCAAGGTATAGCCAGCAGCTATATTGAATCAAGCGGTACAAGACAAGAGGCTACAGTAACAAGAGGTAGTGATGGTGCATTACGTGCAAGCTACTTTTCTCTTGATAGAATAACTGTAGAACCTGGAACAACAATCAAAATCATCAATAATGATTTAGTATCTCACAGACTTGTAAGTGGTCAGGGGCTTGGTACACATAGTAGTGTGATTAGCGGAGCTGTAAAGATTTGCAGTGAGGATAACTTACCAAAAATTCCCAAAGGTTTCAACATAATTCCTGCAGGATCTGATGCAAGAGGATGTGATTTTACTTTTGATGGTAGGATTAATACTGGAATGATTCCTCCTGGAGAATCGGCTTCTGTTACTTTCAATGAACGGGGATTTTATAGAATAATTGATCCAGACTATCCTTGGATGAGGATTGATGGGTATGTGTTTGCAAACTTGGATAATCTAGTTTTGGGAACAACAAAAAACCAAAAAAATTAGCTTTTCCATTGCCATTTATAGTTCATATATGAATCCAAATTATATTGATCAAAGACCATTACTGAAAGGTCTGAGAATTCTTTACCCTCTAAATCATTTACAGTACCAACAAATTTAGATTCTTTTTCTGTGGTTAATGCCTCAAATACATATACCTTAATTTTTTCGGTGTTGAATCCATGGTTTTTTAGATAAACTGCAATTTCAGATGGCATAAAATGCTTGTCTGGTTGCTTGGGCCATGGGCGTGGAACCACCACAACACTATATCCATCAATTAGGGCTTTTTGAAGCTCCAGTTTTTTTTCTTCAATAGAAGAGGTAACATGCATTGTGATTACTTTAGATTTGTCAAGAGGAACTTTTGCTTTCGATGCAGCTACTTGAATTGAGCTAATCCCTGGAATTATCTCAACATCTCCAAAAATCTCAATTAATCTATCTACTACCTCTGACTCTGAAAAATTTACATCACCAGTAAAGGGAACAACTAAATTTTTACCCCCTAACTCATCTTTAATTTTTTGATATACTTCTTCCTGATCTTTCATAGTAATCTCAAAAACTTTTTTGTCATTTAGAAGACTCTCTATAGTTTTGAGTGTGTATTTGTAACCAACTACAATTTGACAATCCTTGATAACTTCCTCTACAATATTTGTCACAAATTTTGGTGAACCTGGCCCTACACCTACAGCATATACTTTTCCCAATTTTACTTCGTTACCATCTGTCTTTCCTTAATAAATTTCACAAAAGGCTCCCAATCAGCTTTCATGTATTTTGTAGGTTCCTTTACTGGATACTTTACCCAATCCTGTGCAATAGAATATTGAAATTTTTGACGCTTGCCATCTTTTTCATATTCTAAAAACAATACACTTCCCCATTCTTTTTCTTCAAAACTAATATCCAAAATTTCTTCAAAATTTAATTCCAAATTTTTAGGATTCTCAAGATCTTTTTGTAACAACTCCTCATCATATCCATCATGAACTACCATCAGGTTCTTAGATCTTAGAAAATTAACCACTTGTCTTTGCCTAATGGCTTGCCACCATTTTGCCTTGGCTTCTGTTTTTTGAATGAACACAAGATGCCTATCTGTCAAAATCAGCATGACTTCTTTTCCTCCAATTGAGAAGAATTTTCTTGGTTCTCTCCATACTGAGACTATATGTGCTTGAATTTTCTCATCAGGATCCATATCGATTACACTAGAAGACTTTGTTAAAAATTATACAATTGGCTTTTATTGGAGGCTAAAACATGATCTTCCATTGCATAAGATTCTTACAATCTTGACAATTTCAATTCTTTTAGGCAGTACTATTGTTAACTCCTATGCTCAATCTGATGATAAAATAGTAGTATTGAACACACCCCAAGGTAAGATTGTAATAGAATTTTTCCCAGACGATGCACCCAACCATGTTGAGAATTTTATTAAATTAACAGAAACTGGTTTTTATGATAATACAATTTTCCATAGAATCATACCTGGTTTCATGATTCAGGGAGGTGATCCCAAAACTAAACCTGATTCAGGAGCTGATCAATCTGAGTGGGGTACTGGGGGGCCTGAAACATTACTAAATGCTGAATTTAATACAATAAAACACAAAAAGGGAATTGTTTCTATGGCAAGATCTGCTGATCCAAATAGCGCAGGTTCTCAGTTTTTCATAGTTCATCAGGACTCGACCTTTTTGGATGAACAATATACTGTATTTGGTCGAATAATTACACAAGAGAGTTTTGAGACATTGGACAGAATTGCATCTGTTTCTACAACATCAAATGATAGACCAACTAACCCTGAGGAAGTTAGAATTACCTCAGCTCAGATACTTTCTCGTTCTGAAATTCCAGACATACTTGAATTAAGTGAGCCAGAAAGAACAAAATCATCTCAAGTTCAACCTCAAGAAGATCAACTTTATGAAAACGAAGATTTGGGAGTCAAGTTTTCAGCACCTGCTGGTTGGCTTTTACAAGAACCGCCAAAAGAACAAGAAGGCACCCCCGATATAGTTGCGGTAGGACCAAAGGGAGGCACGATTCCACCAATCATTTCATTAACAGTTGAAGAACATGAAGGTAAGTCTGTTGATGATTACATTAAACAACAAGAGGAATTATTACAACCATCAATAGATACTGGAAGCCTTGTAATTTTATCACAAGAAAAAAAATCTATCAATGGGAAAGATGCTTTTGAGACAAATGCACAAGGTTTCTTTCAAAATACAGAAGGACTAGACATTGACGTTCAGTTCAGACAAACAACAATTCTAACATCAGATAAATTCTATATTTTCTCTTACAGCAATGACAAAAACTTCTTTGATAATTACCTACCAACTTTTGAGAAAACTATCGATTCATTCGAACTAACTTCTGAGGAAAAAGGAGTCCAAGAAATAATAGATGATAATCCATTAGATGATGTCTCTGAAGGAGGTGGTTGCCTCATTGCCACAGCTACTTATGGTTCCGAACTTGCACCACAAGTACAACAGTTAAGAGAACTTAGAGATAGTACCATTTTACAAACTGAATCTGGAACAAAATTCATCAAAGGATTCAATACTTTGTATTATTCATTTAGTCCTAGTATAGCTGATCTTGAAAGACAGAATCCATTATTCAAAGAAGTTGTTAAATTAACAATCACACCTTTGATATCTTCTCTATCTATTCTAAATTATGTCGAAATTAATTCTGAAACAGAACTACTAGGATATGGAATTGGAATTATTATGCTGAATGTAGGAATGTATCTTGCAGTACCTGTAGTAATTGTTCACAAATTTAGAAAATAAAATCTAAATTCCCATTTCTGAAATATTCGGATTTGCCTTATATTTACAAACTTACTACATCAAAAAAATGAGGATTTGTGATAAATGCGAAACAATAATTACAAATGAATTAATTCCAAACTGTCCTTCATGTGATACCGTTTTACCACTTAATATTTTTGATACCGTAGAGAAAAATTAGATTCTACCAAACATCGTCTACTTCGTCGAGTTCTTTGTATTCCTTTTCTGGCTCCCTTATCATAAACTTCAATCTCGCAATATCTCTATCAAAGAATAGGTCTACAATCCAATCCAAGAACACCCGGAATCTTTTATCCCAAGTTGGGATCTTAGACAAGTATACATTTCTCCACAGAATCCATGCAATCAACCCATGAACATTCATTCCTAAAAATGAGGCAATTCCTGTTCTTTTACCTATGATTGCCATCTGACCTTTTGATTCATACTCGAACTTTCTTTTGGACTCGCTTTTGATTAAAGCATGTAGATTATATGATGCTGTTTTTGCCATAGCTTCTGCAAGTTGGGCAGTCGGTGCATATGGTTTTTTTGTTTTTGGCTCAACAAACAATGCGCAATCTCCTATTGCAAACACACCCGGAAAATCTACAACTTCTAAATTTTCATTAACAATAATTTTTCCTTTTTCAGTTTTAAACAATGATCTTTTAATGGTATTGACTGGTGTAACTCCAGCTGTCCAAATAACGGTTTTTGTTTGAATAGCAGAAATTGCTTCTTTCTCATCCTTTTCTTCTAGATCCTTTACCATTACTTCATCGCCATCAAAACTAGTAACTGCTGTACGTAGTTTGATTTCTACTCCGTTTTCAGTTAGCTTCTTTTGTGCAAATTTGGCAAGACTTTCAGTGAATCCAGGAAGAATACTAGGTAATGCTTCTAAAACTACCACCTTAATGTCCTCACGTGTGATATTAGGATAGTATTTCCTTACATCCAATAACAAATCCATAATTTCTCCAGCTGTCTCAATTCCAGCAAACCCTCCTCCTACTACAACAAATGTCAGTAAACTTTTTTTCAAGATTGGATTTTTTTCGTTTTCAGCTTGCTCTAACATATCTATAATTCGGTTTCGAACCATAACGGCATCGTTTAATGTCTTCATTTGATAGGAATTTTTTTCAAGATCATTCATTCCAAAAAAGTTAGTTTCACTACCTAAAGCTACTACCAAAAAATCATAATGTAATGAAATTCCTCTCTTTTCGCCACTGCCCCATAAATTTACTATCTTACCATAAGGATCAATATTTTTTACTCTACCCTCATAAAACCCTGCTTTTTTGATAATCGTTCTAATTGGCATAACAACATGCCTTGTCTGAATCATACCTGATGCTACCTGAGGTAACATTGGAGTAAACAACAAAAAATTATCTTCACTAACTAAAACTATCTCGATATAAGGATCATCTTTGAAATAATCCTCAAGTTGTTTTGTACATTCTACTCCAGCAAATCCTCCTCCTAAAATAACGATTTTTCGTTTATTTCGAGCCAATAAAATACCCAGAAAACCACTGAATATATCCTATGAGCTTGTTTTAGAGTGGTCTTGCGATTTCTGACCGTAGAATCTCGTATGCCTTTGATGCATCTTTCTCATTAAGGATTATAGTTATGCCATCTTGGCTGAAAAAGGCATTAACAATTACAATTCCATTATTGTGCAGGATCTCTGCCACATAAGATACAATATCAGAACGATTTTGATTAACTGGAACAGAAATTCGAATCTTTGCTAAACCTGTACTAAACAAATCTTCTTGGTCACCCATTTCTCCAAAAATCTGTCTAATGTCTTCAATATCTTCGGTAAGAAATCTAAAGGAATCTGCTAATCTAAAAAACTCATAATCATTTGTAATCTTTGAAAACTTATCTAAAATATCCATTGGATTCATTTTAGAATCCTTTGTTGAAAATTTAATATCCATAATTCCATCCTGCAATGACAACCTGGCATTTTTCAAAACTGATTCATCTTTGATGTCTTCTTTTTCTATGAAAGAGTCTGCGTATCTCTTTATTGCAACTACTATTGTGTTAAGATTTACAGGCCTACCAATCTCTTTTTCAACCTCAGGTTGAATTTTGACTGCCAAGGCAGTATAATTTATCAAATCCATCTTCATACAATCATAAATTGACCTGTTTCTGGTAATGATCTCTCTGACTGTTTCAGGTACGGACATGCCTGATACTCGCATCAAATAATATTATATAATGTCAGTTATAATAGGATTATGTAATAAGATGCAGTTATGTCAATAATACTTATATAATGTAATGTGTATTACATAACATAGGTGAATATGACAATGTTCGATGACGAGTTTGAAAGAATCTTCAAAAGAATGTCAAGATCCTTTTTTGATGTAGATGACATTTTTGAAGATTTCAAAAAGAACGGTTCCGTTTCTGGGCCACATTATTACGGTTACACAATGACCGTTGGTCCTGATGGAAAACCCGTAGTAAAAGAATACGGTAACGTAAAGCCAGGACTCTTGCCAAATTCTGATACAAGAGAACCACTTGTTGATACTATTGTAAATGAAAAAGAAAAACAAGTAAAACTTGTAGCAGAAATGCCAGGAGTTGACAAGTCTGATGTCAAGATTGTTGTACAAGATGATAACACAGTAGCCATCAAAGCTGAACATGGCGATAAGAAATATCATGCCAACGTTCCGATCGAGTACAAAGTAGACAAGGACTCAGTAAAGGCTTCATACAAAAACGGTATTCTTGAAATAGTCTTTGCCTTGGTAGAAGAACAAAAACCAAAAGGCAAAGAGGTGGAGGTGCAATAATCCTCTTCTAATTTTTCTTTGAGGTGATTTGAAATGGTAAAAATAGAATTAAAAATTCAAGAGATTCCACAACAACATGTTGGAAGAGGAAGAGCAATAATTGATCCTAAAATTGCAGATGATAATAATTGGTCTACAGGACAAATTTTGGAATTAACTTATAATAAAAAATCTCACGTAAAATTATGGCCTGGTTCCCCAGAAGAATATGGTTCTGGAATTATCAAAATTGATGGTATAACAAGACATAATATTGGAGCAGGAATTGGTGATAAAATTACAATCAAGGCAGTAGAAGCAAGCCCAGCTGAACAAATTGTTTTATCTCCTACTGAAAAAATTGCAGCAGAAGGATTACAAGAATACATGACACTAAATTATCTAAACCATGTATTTACAACTGGTGATACCATTGCACTTACGACTCAGCTTGGAAGCAAGGTTCAATTTATTGTAACAAGTACAAAGCCTGCAAAACCAGTCATTGTAACTGAACAAACAGAATTCAAAATGGGTTCAATGACAAAGGCAGTAGATACTAGTATTCCAAGAGTAACTTATGATGAATTAGGCGGTCTCAAAAATGAAGTTCAAAAAATTCGTGAAATGGTTGAACTTCCAATGCGACACCCTGAATTATTTGAAAAAATTGGGGTAGAAGCACCAAAAGGAGTATTGTTGTATGGTCCTCCAGGAACAGGAAAAACTCTATTGGCAAAGGCTGTTGCTGGAGAGACTAATGCCCACTTTATCTCTCTTAGTGGACCTGAGATAATGGGGAAATTTTATGGTGAAAGCGAAGAAAGGATTAGAGACATATTCAAACAAGCCGAGGAAAACTCTCCAAGTATTGTTTTTATTGATGAGATAGATTCGATTGCCCCAAAACGAGACGAAGTTTCAGGTGAAGTAGAAAAGAGAATAGTTTCGCAACTTCTATCATTAATGGATGGAATGAAGAGCCGAGGTAAAGTCGTAGTGATTGCAGCTACTAACAGACCCGATTCAATTGATCCTGCCCTTAGAAGACCAGGACGATTTGACAGAGAAATCGAGATAGGTATACCGGGTGTTGATGGACGAGAAGAAATTCTATCTATTCACACAAGAGGAATGCCAGTCAATGAAGACGTTGACTTGAAAAAACTAGCTCAAATCACACATGGTTTTGTTGGTGCAGACCTTGAAGTATTAGCAAAAGAAGCAGCAATGAGATCATTAAGACGCATTCTTCCAGAAATAGATCTTGATGAAGACAAAGTATCAGCTGAAGTATTACAAAAAATTACAATTACCAATGAGGACTTTAAAGAAGCACTAAAAGAAGTAAGACCTAGCGCTCTAAGAGAAGTTCATGTCCAAGTTCCAAATGTAAGTTGGGATGATGTCGGAGGTCTAGAAGATCTAAAAGAAGAACTTCGTGAGGCAGTAGAGTGGCCAATAAAACATAAGGAAGCCTTTGATTACGTCAATGTCCAAACACCAAAGGGAATTCTCTTACACGGTCCTCCAGGAACAGGAAAGACACTAATTGCAAAAGCCTTAGCTAAAATGACTGATTCTAACTTTATCAGTGTAAAGGGACCTGAACTATTATCAAAATGGGTAGGAGAATCAGAAAAAGGAGTTCGAGAAATATTCAGAAAGGCAAGAGCAGCAGCTCCATGTATAATATTCTTCGATGAAATTGATGCATTAGTTCCTAGACGTTCAAGTGGCGGTTCTAACTCACATGTAACTGAAAATGTTGTATCTCAAATCTTAACTGAGATTGATGGATTAGAGGAACTAAATGATGTCTTAATCATAGGAGCTACAAACAGATTAGATATTGTAGATGAGGCATTACTAAGACCAGGA
>CAYWRD010000002.1:0-1371 GCA_964460675.1 uncultured Nitrosopumilaceae archaeon | reverse complement strand
TAGTTAAACCTAAAAAGAAAGAAAAGCCTATGACGCACACTCAGTAAAATGGTCTAAATAGTAAGGAATGTAGAGAAAAATATGAAGCTATATCTTGACTTTGACCCATGTCCACAATGTGAATCAATGATGAGTGAACTAAGTAGTCCTGAAATGCTTTTTGCAGATGATAAGACACGAGCAGAAGAATCTGCAAAATTTCTAAGGCATCTTACCTATAATCACAACGAGGTGGTTC
Organism: uncultured Nitrosopumilaceae archaeon; assembly: GCA_964460675.1. Lineage (GTDB taxonomy): Archaea > Thermoproteota > Nitrososphaeria > Nitrososphaerales > Nitrosopumilaceae > CAYWRD01. The sequence goes on along the minus strand of CAYWRD010000002.1, from coordinate 1,133 downwards.
AGGCAGTAATGAAGGATCTCCCTGTACAAAAAAGAAGTCAAGAATTTGATTTCTTCAAATAATTTTTCATATTTTAAAAAAATTGAAAAAAGTTAAGTCATAACTATTGTTCTGAAATACTATTGAAAAAATCATTTTTTTTCATGCTACTAGCAATATTTTCAGTTAGCTTTGCCACCTCATATGGTCAAGAGCCCTCTCCTCCAGAAATGCCTGAACCTGAACCTGAACCTGAACCAATATACCCAAAAGAACCTGAACCAGTCCCTGATCCTTTTCCAGAGGAAAGCGATTCAGAAACAATAAAGAGACTATCTGAACAAAACAAAAAGCTAAAAGAAGAAAATGCTAGACTTCAATCACAAATGACTGATTTGAAAAAACAAAAAACACAATTGCAAAATCAGATAAACGAAATGACTGTTACAATAGAAAATCTTAGAGAAATAACTATGGAACAAATTAAAGTAATCCTAGATTTGGTAACAAAACTTCGAGAGGTTGTTTTTGAGAATATTTCTCCTGAAATAAAAAAATTGTAGAATTATTGAGGCTCTGATCTTACATGAAAGTTAAAGCAACAATTGCACTCTAACTTTATGCATTCATAGTCTGGCCCATGATTACAAACTCCGCATTCACAGTGAATCGATTTACTCATCAATTCCATCTGCTGTAATTTTTAGTGTCTTTTTGATTAGCACTGCTCTATTTCGTATTGTAACATCACTTACACCAGATACATTTGAGAACTTCTTTTGGCTAACTCTTTCACCATTAAGTATACAAGATATGTAAAGCGATGCAGCTGCCTGTGCTACAGGATTCTTTCCTGCTGTTATTTGCTCTTTTTCACATTTCTTTAGTATATCTATTGCATCTCGTTTTGTCCTTTCTTTTAATTTTAGAGTGTTTGAGATTTTTACAATAAATGATGATGTATCGTATTGGTTTAGATTCAAATCAAGTTTTTTGATAATCGTTCTTAAATCCCTTGATAAGATTCGTCTTTCTATGTTTGCAGCTTCGGCAATATCATCTAAAGTCCTTGGAATGCTGTTTTCTCTGCATGAAGCATAAAGTGCTGCGGCAACCAACGAAGACATTGTTCTACCTCTGGTTAGTTTAGCAGC
>CAYWRD010000001.1:26467-40028 GCA_964460675.1 uncultured Nitrosopumilaceae archaeon | reverse complement strand
TCAGGGCAAAACCATGTACTTGTGTGGATATAGAGACTACTCCAGAACTGGTTGCAGGTGTTTACAAAAAATCAAGAGAGAATATCGAAAAATTTAGAAAAATTATTGATAAACCCCTCACTTTGGCAGAAAAAATTCTTGTTGGCCACTTACAAGAAGTTGAAAACAAAGATCTAGACAAAGGAAAAAACTATGTTTTTCTCAGGCCTGATCGAGTTGCACTACAAGATGTAACAGGTCAAATGGTTATGTTGCAATTCATGCTTGCCGGTTTAAAACAAACGACTCTACCAACAACCGTACACTGTGATCACCTAATCCGAGCTCGTGTTGAAGGAGAATCCGACATGAAAGTATCTCTAGATGAGAATAGTGAGGTTTTCAAATTTTTACAATCAGCTGCTAAAAAATATGGATGTGGTTTCTGGAAACCCGGTGCAGGAATCATTCATCAAGTAGTTCTTGAAAATTATGCTTTCCCTGGTGGTTTAATGATTGGTACTGACTCTCATACGCCAAATGCAGGAGGATTAGGAATGATAGCTATTGGAGTAGGTGGTGCAGACGCTGCCGAAACAATGGCTGGTATGCCATGGGAACTATTGTATCCTAAACGAATTGGAGTAAGATTAACTGGAGAACTAAATGGATGGACTGCACCTAAAGATATTATTTTGAAAGTTGCCGATGAATTAACTGTTTCAGGAGGAACAAATTCAATAGTGGAATACTTTGGTCCTGGCACAAAATCAATTAGCTGTACTGGTAAAGCAACCATTACTAATATGGGTGCAGAAATAGGAGCTACATGTTCTATTTTTCCATACGATGAAAGGATGGAAACATATCTTAAATCAACTAACAGAGAAAAAATAGCTGTACTTGCAAACCAGAATGAAGATTTACTTAAAGCAGATCCTGAAGTCGAAAAAAACCCTGAAAAATATTATGATAAGATAATTGAAATAAATCTTACAACACTAGAACCTCACATTGTAGGTCCTCATACTCCTGATCTTGCGAGACCTATCTCAAAACTATCTAACGATGTAAAAGACAATGACTATGTTGATCCCATCTCTGTTGCTCTTATTGGTAGTTGCACAAACTCCTCTTACGAGGATATGTCACGAGCAGCAAGTCTTGCTGAGCAAGCAAAAGCAAAAGGAATTAAGGCTAAAATCCCACTGTTAGTCACTCCTGGTTCTGAACAAATTCGAGATACTATAGAAAGAGATGGACAAATGCAATCTCTAAAGGAAATAGGGGCTACTGTTTTAGCAAATGCATGCGGTCCATGTATAGGTCAATGGGATAGACCTGAATTAAAAAAAGATGAATCAAACACTATAGTTACTTCATTTAATCGAAACTTTCCTGGACGAAATGATGGTCACAGAAATACCATGAACTTCATTGGAAGCCCTGAAATGGTAATAGCCTTAGCCTTAGGAGGTAATCTTTCTTTTAATCCGTTAGAAGATGAACTTACAGCAGCAGATGGAACAAAATTCAAACTTGAACCGCCAAAACCTGCACCTGAAGTTCCAGAAAAAGGATTTAGAAAACCTGAAGATGTTTACGAATCACCATCAAACAATCCTGAACAAGTAGATGTAATGATTGATCCAAACAGCAAACGACTACAACTTCTAGAACCATTCCCCGAATGGGATGGAAATGACTTTGAAAAACTTCCTATTTTGGCCAAAGTTAAGGGGAAATGTACTACTGATCATATCTCTCCTGCTGGTGCATGGCTGTCTTTCAGGGGTCATTTAGATAATCTAAGTGATAACATGCTTTTGGGAGCAGTTAATTCGTTTAATGATGAGGTTGGAAAAGGCAAAAATATTCTTAACAACAAACTGGAGAATTTCTCAAAAATTGCAAGAGACTACAAATCAAAAGGATGGAACTGGGTTATAATTGGAGACAATAATTATGGAGAAGGAAGCAGTCGAGAACATGCAGCTATGACTCCCAGACATCTGGGATGTGTAGCTGTCATAACCAAGGGTTTTGCCCGAATTCATGAAACTAATCTAAAGAAACAAGGTGTACTTGCTCTTACTTTTGAGAACTCTGAAGACTATGAAAAAATCCAAGAAGATGATAAAATAAGCTTAGTTGGTTTAAACGACATTCAACCAGATAAACCTGTAAAATGTATTTTAACACATGCTGATGATACAACAGAAGAAATTTCTTTGTCTCATTCATATAATAATGCACAAATCGAATGGTTCAAAGCTGGCTCTGCCCTGAATCTGCTTAGGAAAAAACAAAATTAATTTTTTTAATGTGGGGCCGACCGGAATCGAACCGGCGACCTACGGGTCACTACAGCTCCAAACTCACATCATCTTTTCATCAGTAGCTTAGTTTAACCTCTGGAGCCCTTAGCGGTGATCTTTTTCGTAGACACTGTCGCCCTACCAGGCTAGGCTACGACCCCACGAACAAGACTCAGATAGACTCGAATTTTAAGTTATTTTAACCAAGATTTATTTGCGAATTGACATCATTTATGATGTTTAAAATGGTGAAACCTATCGTTTTGGCATTTGGTGCTATTCCTATAATTATTGCCACATTGATAGCTATACCATTATTAACACAGCCTGAAATTCCTTTTTCTGCTGCTAATCCTAATGATAGAATAGAAATAGAATACACAAAACATGATCTCAAAAAAGTTTCATTTGGAGTAACTGAACGAGTAGGTGCACAAAAAACAGAAATTCTATCTATAAATGAAAATGGTGACATAGGGTTTACAGTAACAGAAGCTGGATATCCTCAACCCGAAATCCATTCTAAAATTAATGAGAAACAAGTTTTGAAATTAATTGCCTTAATAAAAGAAACTGGCTTCATGTCAATTCCTTCCGAGTCATTTCCAGTTAAAGATGACGTAGATGAATATCATAAATCCAGTGTAAAAATTAATCTTAATGGGGCTGTTACCCAGATTCATTGGCCAGAACAAAATGCCACTGACAAACTTATTCCGCCAATAATAATTCAGGTCGAATCTGAATTAGAAAAAATTGTGCAACAAATTCGTGAATAGGTACAAATAGTCAAAAAGTGAAGTTATCATATGCTTCCGCTATCTGGTGAAAGAAAAGATGCTAAAGGAATTATCTTTGATAATGCTGAGGGAACAAATCAAGTAAAAGGAACCTCCACTCTTAAACGAGGCTTTGCTCATATGTTAAAAAATGGAGTAGTAATGGATGTTACCAATGTTGAACAAGCACAGATAGCCGAAGAAGCTGGAGCAGTATCGGTTATGGTTTTAGATAAACTCCCCTCTGATGTAAGAAAAGCTGGAGGTGTTGCAAGAACTGCAAGCATTAGGATAATACAAGAAATTATGGATTCTGTTACAATACCAGTTATGGCTAAATGCAGAATTGGACATGTTTACGAAGCTCGAGTTTTGGAAGAAACTGATGTTGATATGATTGATGAATCAGAAGTATTGACACCAGCAGATGAAACTCATCACATTTGGAAATGGGACTTTACTACACCTTTTGTAAATGGCGCAAGATCTTTAGCTGAAGCATTAAGACGAATAGAGGAAGGTGCTGCCATGATTAGAACGAAAGGAGAACCTGGAACAGGAAATGTAGCAGAAGCAATAACTCACATAAAAAAAGTAAATGATGAATTAAGAATTGTAAAATCAATATATGATTCTGGAGATGATCAAGACTTAGTAAGAATAGCACGTGAGTTTAAGGTATCATATGATATTGTTAGAGACACTGCAAAACTTGGAAGACTCCCCGTTGTAAATTTCGCAGCTGGGGGAATTGCTACACCTGCAGATGCAGCATATCTTATGTCATTAGGATGTGATGGGATTTTTGTTGGTTCTGGAATTTTCAAATCTGAAGATGCAAAAGAAAGAGCTCGTTCAATTGTATTGGCTACTACCTTCTGGAATGAACCAGATAAGGTAAAAGAAGCACAAAAGATGATTGATGAAAGACAATCAATGTTAGGATTGGATGTTAATACTTTGGAATTAAAAATGCAAGAACGTGGTAGCTCAGTATGACAGTAACTATAGGTATTTTAGCCATACAAGGTGATGTTGCTGAAAATATTCGTGCAACAAAAAAAGCTCTTGAAGAAAGTGGTATTAATGTACAAGTAATATCGGTAAAAACTCCTGCAGAGATTTCAAAGGTTGATGTACTAATAATTCCTGGTGGGGAAAGTACAACAATAGGACAGCTTTCTCTTGTTAATGGCGCTTTAAAGATATTAAAAGAAAAAATTCAGTCAGGAATGCCTACCCTTGGAATATGTGCAGGAATGATAATGTTATCAAAAACGGCAGATGATAAGATAGTTGGAAAAACTGATCAACCACTACTGGATTTACTGGATATAAAATTAGAGAGAAATTCTTTTGGAAGACAAAAAGATTCCTTTGAATCAAAGATTTCTTTGGAACCATTACAAATTTCTGATTATACAGGTGTCTTTATTCGAGCACCATCTATATCTGAAGTAGGGCAAGGTGTGGAAGTTTTATCCAAACTTAATCAACAAATCGTTGCCGTCAAAAAAGATAATATTTTAGCAACTGCTTTTCATCCAGAATTAACAAATGATTCGTCACTACACAAATACTTTGTCAATATGATAAAGAATTGATACTAAATTCTGAGAAATTCTTTTTAATTATATGAGGACAAATTTTCTAAATTGCTAGGAAAATCCGTATTTAGTATTTTATTTGCAGTGTTGTTACTTGTTTCTGTAACACTAATTTTAGATAATGCGTATGGGCAAGAAAATTCTGGACAAACCCAAGATGCAAAAGGAAATGACATTGAGGAAAAAAAACAGCAATTAGAAGAAAAGACAAAAGAAATACAACAGAAACTTAAAGAACGATTACAAAAACTAGAAGAAAAACATCAAGATGCAATCAAAGAATTATCTTCAGATGAATCAGATTCTGAAAAAATCAAAAAACTAGAAGAGAAATTTCATGAAAAATCTGATAAAATTATCCAAAGATTAGAAGAAAAATCAGAAAAATTGAACTTAAGAACGCAGAAGCTATTGGAAAAAATTAATGAAGGAAACTACATGGGGGAAAAAATTACCTTAAGCGATAACCCCGCAGAATACAAATTAATTTTTAACTCTATCTCTGCATCTTCTATTGGAGATAAACAACAAAACTCCAATATGATTGGAAGTATGAATTTTACCACTTTTGATAGTAGTAATACCAATTTGAAATTAAAATTAGAAGAATGTCATATTTTAGTTGATGATATACCGTATAGTTGTGGTTTTGGAAAGGCAAGAACTATTTCGTTTGGTAGCACTGGAGAAAACAACTCTTTAGTAATAATCGCATTCTTAGAAGACAATTTATCTCATGAAGTCCATACTACACTCAAGATTTTCTTACAATCTGATATCCCTATTAGCCAAATTGAGGAATCTAATGTTGAAATTTTAGGTCCACAAAGCAAAGTATCTCATTTGTGGTTTCTTAATGGAACAGCAACATTAAGCAAAATTTTTCCATTAAATGAAAATATTGATGATGAAAATGAGGGAAAAAACATCACAATCAATCTTAAAGAAAATATTTCCATGAGTGATAAATAAATGACATTTCAGAATTATTTTTTAAGTTTAATCTTCGTGTTAGTTTTTTTACCTATTATTCCACCGTCATTTGGTGATTCGGGAGTTGTTTCAATTCACACCTATGATCTTTCATATGATATTGAAAATGGAACTGTGGAATCAATAACCTTGGATCCTGACTTTTTACAACTTATCATATCTATGAATACACATGATGATGGAACTGTTGAAATTAATATTCCAAGAGATGTGCTTGATGCAAAATTTGAAACAACAGATGACATATTCTTTGTACTGGTAGATGGATTTGAAACAGACTATATTGAAACAGAATCAGATTCAAACTCGAGAACACTTGTAATTCCATTTTTTGGAGGTGATTCCATAATAGAAATAATTGGGACTGACACCTCATCTCCATTTGAATCAGAATCAGAAATCGAAATCCCAGAGTGGATTAAAAATAATGCTGGATGGTGGGCAGATGGATTAATTGAGGATTCTGATTTTGTTTCCGGTATTCAGTATCTAATTAACAAAGGGATTATGACCATACCTCCAACTCAATCAACAGGAGCATCTAGTCAAGACATCCCAGAGTGGATTAAAAATAATGCTGGATGGTGGGCAGATGGATTAATTGAGGACTCTGATTTTGTTTCCGGTATTCAATATTTGATTTCAAATGGTATAATGACTGTATGATTATTCCAAATTATGCATAGATTTAAGATCTTTACTAAATTCTTCTAGTTCTGATGGAATTTTGAAATTAATCGAATCTTTAAAAGATAAATTCCTAGCCTTTTTTTCATTCCATACTTCAGAATTGAATTTTATGATACTTTCAGTAAATCCGGTAAGATCTTTGACTTCTTCTGGTTTTACATAAGACTCATGATGTATACTTTTGTCAGAGTATAGTTTTTGCCATAAATGTTCCGTAATGAATGGTGTAATTGGTGCCAATAGTTTTAGAATTGTTGATAATGTTTTATGAAGCGTAAAAATAGCCGAATCTCTTTCTTCTTCAGTAAAACCATCGCCATATGCTCGTTTCTTGACCATCTCAATATAATGTGCTGCAAATAAATTCCAAGTAAATTCTCTAATTGCAATTGACGGAACAAAAAAATTGTATTCTTGATATCCTTCTTTACATTCAATAATTAGTTTATCAAGTTCAGATAATATCCATTCATCAAGCTTTGTTAATTTGGCATCTTTTATTATAGGAAAACTAGAAAGAAATCTTGATACATTCCACAATTTACTCAAAAACTTTTTTGTTGATTCGATTTTTTGCTCATTACATCGAAAATCATACCCGTGATTAATTTCACTTGCACTCCAAAACCTAAAGGTATCTGCTCCAAATTTTTCTATTACTGGTAAAGGATCGATTGCATTACCTTTACTTTTACTCATTTTCATTCCTTTTTCATCAAGACCATATCCCATTATCCAAGCTTCAGACCAGGGCTTTTTACCAGTCAACATTTCACATCTTAACAAAGTATAGTATAACCAAGTTCTGACAATGTCTTTTGCTTGAGGTCTGATCGAAGTTGGATATGTGTTTTTGAAAAACTCCTCATCTCTTTGAAATTTTGATACAAACAATGGTGAAATACTTGAATCCATCCATGTGTCAAATGTTCTTTCTTCTCCTACAAATTCACCATTCCCACACTTACTGCATTCAGAAATTGGAGATTCTTGTTTCCAAGGTTGGTAATACTTACCTGGTTCTGGAACATGTGGTTCAGAACATTTTTTACAATACCATATTGGAATTTCTGTTCCATAATACCTTCTTCTAGAAATTGGCCAATCGATTGTTATTGAGTCTAGCCAATTCATTAGAATCTGTTTATGCATTTTTGGATAAAATGTTATTTCTTCTCCAAATTTGCGTATTTTTTCAACAGAATCTTTTTGTCGTAGGTAATATTCTTCCATAGGAATTATTTCTATTGGAATTTTACTTCTTTCAGAAATTGGTGTTCTGTGATTAATCTCTTCAATTTTTTCTATATGTTCAGAATTTTCTAAATCTTCAATAATTTTTTCTCTAGCTTGTTTTGGTTTTAATCCTGAATATGGACCTGCATATTCAGTCATTCGTCCATCAAGACCAATTGCAACAACCTCTTCTAACTCTAGTTCGCGAAACAATGCAACATCGTTTTGATCACCATAACTACAAACCATAACAGCTCCAGAGCCAAATTCTTGTTTAGCAGAATGATGGGTTCTTATCTCAATTTCTCTGTTGAAAATAGGAATTATTGCTTTTTTTCCAACATAATTGGTATATCTTTCATCTTCCGGATTAACAATAATGGTTTGACATGCACATAATAATTCGGGTCTTGTACTTGCAATGATGATTATTTCTTCTGAATCCTTAATTTTGAATTTCATATGAACTAGCTTTGTAGGTAAATCCTGGTAAGTTATTTCGGCATCTGCAATGGTAGTTCCTGAAACCCAATCATAGTTGTTTGGCCTAGTTGCAAGATAGATTTTTCCTTGTTTCCATAACTCAATAAAAGTAGATTGTGTTAATGCTCTATATTCTTCTGAATCTGTTCTATAATGATTTTTTAAATCTGCACTTAATCCTAATTTTTCCATTATCTGAACCATTTCAGCCTCTAGATCATCAAGAGATTTCTTACACATCTCTAAAAATTTGCCACGTTCGGTTTCTTTCATTCTTATTCCGTGCTTTTTTTCGGTGTACAATTCCACTGGAAGTCCATTGCGGTCTATTCCTATTGGAAAATAGACATTTTTTCCAAACATTCTTGCTGTACGTGCAATCATGTCAATTTGGGCATAATGTGCCGCAGCACCAATGTGCCAAGGCCGTCCAGAAGGATAAGGAGGTGGTGTGTCTATTGTATAATTTTCTTCATTAGGTGTGAATTTGAAAGTTCCTTCTTCTTGCCATTTTTTTAATACTTTTTCTTCTAGCTCGGGGTTCCAAGCTTTTTCTGTAATTTTTGACTCCATTTTCTATTTTTTTGCTATGTTTGAAATAATGTGTGAACCTTTATTGTATCCTTCATAAATGTAAACTCCTACCGCTTCTACATTATTAGGAAGTTTGGGCGACAATAACTTGATTATTTCAGTTGATAAATTTTCAACGGTTGCTTCTCCTTCTAACAAATATGTTGTATGTTTGGGAACCTGTAGATCAAATGTACCTTTTGGCCCATCAAAGGCAATTTTATAATGTGTTTTGTCTTCGGATTGTAAATATTTTCTATTGATGAAAAATTTATGATCGAATACCCCGATAACTTCTTTAATTATTTTTTTAGCTTCCCCAAAATCTACAAGCAGGTTATTTTTCATCTGGCCTACTAAATCTACCATCACCGAAGAAGTATGTCCATGTAAAATTGAGCACTTTTCTACAAGTGGCAAAATATGTGCATAGTCAAATGAAAAAGAAGGATCTTCTAAGAAAATAGATCCTGTCTGAGGGGTTTTATCATAAAATACTATTTCTTCTAATTCCTTTACCTGTGCTGCAAATTTTGGATGACCTATTGCCATTATTTTTTTTTCAGGAAATTTTTCTTTGATTTCTTTGTATTTTGAAATGTCTTGTTCATTGTCTATGACTTCAATTAAACCTTCATCTGTTCTAAAATCTACTTTGATTAATGGCTCATCACTTAAGGTAAAATTGTAGTCATATTCTTGGTTAAGAAATTGTAGCATTTGAGCTATAGACAACTCGGTCCTTGAACGCATCAAATTACCTTTTTTGTCCAAATATCTAAAATCTGAATCAACCACTGCTGGATTGCTGACCATTTGGAGTTTCTCTCTGTGCTCAGTATATAAATTCTGTATGGGATTATAGGGAGTTTAGGATTTTTGCAAGATTGATATCATTTTCTGTAATTCCCTGCGCATCATGAGTTGTAAGCTCTACAATTAATTTGTTGTAGACGTTAAACCATTCAGGATGATGGTTTAGTTTTTCAATGTGTAGTGCGGCTCTTACCATGAATCCAAAAGCTTCATTGAAATCAATAAACTCAAATTCTTTATGTAATTTTTCGTTTACAAGAGACCAACCTTCTAGATTTTTTAATTCCTTTTCAATTTGTTCCTGAGACAATTTTTCCATATATTACTTGTAAGGATAACTAAATTAATAGATTGAGGAAATTCTATTCATTAGAATATGGATAATGGTGATTTACTAGAAAATTTATTGGAAAAAATTCAATTCTCTATTAAAAACACTGTTTCAGACAACAAAATTGCTGTGGCGTTTTCTGGAGGCGTTGACAGTTCGTTAATTTCAAAAATTTGCTATGATTTAGGTTATGATGTTACCTTACTAACAATTGGGTTTCCTAACTCTCATGATATTTTGTTTGCAAAAAAGGTTTGCTCAGAAATGAATCTCCTACATCATATATCAGAGATTAATAAAGAAACGTTTCCAGAAATATCTTCCAAAATACATGATGTTATTAAAACAGATAATTTATCATGGAATGAAAATTGTATAGCATTTTACTATGTATCTGAACTTGCTAAAAGCTTAGGATTGTATACTGTTGTTACCGCCAATGGTATTGACGAGCTATTTTGTGGCTACAATGCATATAGAGAATCTTTTGTTGGTGGCACCTCAGAAATATCTCAAGTAATGAATGCGAAGATAAAAAATGAAATTAAAATGATGAAAGCTGTAAACAAAATATCGTCACAATTTAATGTTAAAATTGTACAACCTCTGCTTTCACAGGATTTTATTGAATTTGCTAAATCTATACCTATTTCCCAAAAAATCCTTGGTCCGGAGGACTTAATGAGAAAACATGCAATACGTAAGCTTGCGAAAAAAATTGGTGTTCCTGAATTGGCCTATTCAAAACGAAAAAAAGCCTTGCAATATGGTTCTAATATACATAAATCACTTCTAAAAGTTAGACAAACTTTTTGACGATTTTATTAACTGATTTGTTTACTCCTTGTATTATGATCTTTGATGCGCCCAAATGTTTTTCCGGTTTGAAAATTACATCGATTTCTTTGGAAGATAGTTTTGATGAAATTACTTTGTCTTTCTTTATGGCATCTATGTATTGCATTTCTTTGTCTTTTGCTTCAAATGCAACCCTTTGTACATCTCTATAAGCGATAAATCTTGGAACTCCTTTCTTGATCAATGCTTCTAATACAAACTCTGCAAAAATTTGGCCCTTGGTAAGATACAGATTTTCATTAATTTTCTTCTTATTTATGAAGAGATTTGGAATTATTCTGAGCATTGTTTCTAAAATCTCATCAACCAATATTGATGACATTGGAAGTAAAAATCGCTCATTAGCAGAATTGGACAAATCCCTTTCATGCCATAATGGTATATTCTCAAAACTTATTCCTACTTGACCTCGTAAAAGCTTTGAAAGTGAAGAAACTCTTTCACTTTTTATTGGATTTCTCTTAACTGGAACTGCACTACTTCCCATTTGCCCTTTTTTGAATTGCTCTGCCACTTCTCCAATTTCGGTTCTTTGCAGATTACGTATTTCAATTGCAATTTTTTCTAATGTGGCGCCAATTAAAGCCAGTTCAAAGATATATTCAGCATACCTTTCCCTAGGGACTATCTGTGTAGTAACTTCTGCAGGATACAGATTCAATCTGTTTGCTACTCTTCTCTGCACTTGAACTGCTTTTGATCCCATAAGGGAACCGGTCCCTACAACACCCAGTGTTTTACAAATCAGAACTCTTTTTTTAATTTCTTCAATTCTTTGTACGTGCTTTGACATTTCTTCTGCCCAATTTGCAAATTTTAATCCAAAAGATATTATGCTTGCATGTTGACCATGTGTTCTTCCTACAGCAGGTGTATCTTTGTATTTTATAGCTATTTTAGATAAATGTATGGCCATCTTTGCAACTTTTGGCTCGATGATTTCTAACGCATCTTTCATTTGCATTGAATTACTTGTATCTACCAAGTCATTACTTGTTAACCCATAATGTATCCAAGGTCTAGCATCTTTAGAACACTTCTCACTTAATGATTCGACTAAAGCAGCAGTATCATGATCACTTTTTGCTTCTAATTCTTTAATTCGTTTTGCAGTTATTTTTCCAGATACTGCAGCTTTGAAAATTTTTTTTCCTATTTGTTTTGGTATTAATCCAACCTCGCTCTGTGAAATAGCAGCGGCTCCTTCTATCTCTAATTGGTAATCGATCTTTTTTTGCTCGCTAAAAATCTCCAGCATCTCTTTAGTGCCGTATCTTCCACTGTCAATAGGTAAAATAGCCAATATTTTAGCACTTGAGACATAGAAAATAAACTTACTTGCTTCATTCTTTATTTTGATGTTGCTTAGAATTAGCCAATTACAAGAAAATACTACCTAGAACGGCAAGATCCCTATTTATCTAGTAAAAAAGTATGGTATAGAATGGTTCTATGTGATAAATGCTACCACGAACTTCACGAACAATGTATGGGAAAAGCCGGAATGTTTGACTGTGACTGCAAGTGTTTTAAAAAATAGAGTCTCATCTTTGATAATTATCTGATGTGATTTTTACTTATGGTATACTAGTTTTGAGTATGTCAGGACTTCCAATTTCTGAGAAGACACTCAAAGAACTACTCCCTGAAACCCATGATTATTCCTTATGTATTACAATAGAAAAAGACAGGAAAGTTTGGGTGGTTACAGGAATGTTAGTACAATACCTCGAGTCTGCCACTGATTCGATTTCTGTCAAAGAAGGAGAAGAAATTGTAGGCACAATAGGTGGAAGGGAAATTTTAGATAATCTTCTGAAAAACCCTACACGAGAATTATTTTACAATACTTTAGTAGAAGATATTATGGAAACGAAACCTCTTAGAATTTCTTCTGATATGAAGTACAAGGATTTAATTTCAAAATGGAAGGATCGGGGCAGGGCATACGCAGTACTAAATAATCGATGGGGTCATTATTCGGCAATTTCTGCAAAAAAAATTCTTGAAATAGCACTTAGATGCAAGGCAAATGTCGCAATAACTGATCTAGAGAAAAAACCCATCATTACTTTCAAACCAGATGATTCATTAGGAGATGTAATTCGTTCTATGTTTAAAAATAAAACAAGAAAAATCCTTCTTGAAAATTCTAATAAATACATCAATGATAGAATGATTATAGAAAACATTTCAGAAAAACAAGGATATCTGAAAAATATTGATAACTTTTTAGACTTACCTGCTAGTACTATTGATTTTGAAGAAGCGAGATTAATTTTTAATGATTTGAAAATAAATGAGGTATCAGCTATGATGTATGACATGGAACATCCGTATGTTATCTACCAAGATATGCTAGTAACTCCTTGGGATGTTTGCATGGCATTGCTTTCAGAAAATATTACTGATTATACTCCTCAATAATCTATAAATTAAAAATCTTAATTTGAAGATAAGATCTTAAATTTGTTATATTGAACAATTTTAAATTCTGCCATTTCTATCCTTATTCATGGCAACTGTAGAAGGAGAGTGGGTAAATCTACTCGCAGAAGTATTTGAAAGATTAACTGCAAAGCACACATCTATTTCATATGACTTTAATGGAGTCACCTTTGAAGCAGATCGTGCTGACTCGAAAGGCAAGTATTTGCCAACGGGTAGGGTAAAGATCACAGGTAAAATCACAATTACTGTAGGATAAACCGGAAATTCTTATGGAAATTGATCTTCCAATTGATCTTTTGAAACTAGTGAATAAAGGAAGCTTGTTAGTTAGTGAAAACAATAAAAAATCAGTCAAAATTTCTTTTGATAATGATTTTGTTTTAATTGATCTTTTGGATATTGAATTTAATATTCCTACAAATAGTGGCATTTTTACTCGATTAAGTG
>CAYWRD010000001.1:0-26457 GCA_964460675.1 uncultured Nitrosopumilaceae archaeon | reverse complement strand
TTGCCAAGGCATTAAAAAGTAAAAATTTTACTTTATGTATCTCTTACAAGGGAAAAATCATACTTAAACTTGGAAAAGACGCAAACCCAAAACTATCAAGACTGATAACACGAAGTGATGCAGTTGAAGTTTCTAATCTGCGTGAATTAAGAAGACTAGATAAAAGACTTCGATTAAAATAAATTTTAAAATTTATTTCCAAAACCTATTTGTTTTATCTTAAAGTCTACTTATGATTTAAATTGGTATTTACACTATTTTTTACTATCTCTATGTCTTCTATCACTCCAACTAAAACAGGAGAAAACGAGTATCAAATTGAGGCTGATTCTAATTATGGTATGAAAGTTCCTGTTAAAATATACGCCAATGAAACCCTGCTAAACAAAATGATGACAGATAGAACCTTATTGCAAGCAAGAAATGTGGCAACCATCCCTGGTATTCTGAGTCACGGTGTGGTGTTGCCTGATGGTCATGAAGGATATGGCTTTCCAGTAGGTGGTGTTGCTGCAATGGATGCAGAAGAAGGAATGATTAGTCCAGGTGGTGTAGGATATGATATTAACTGTGGAGTGCGTCTAATTCGAAGTAATTTAACAGAAAAAGATGTTCGACAAAAACTTAAAGATATTGTAACCAATCTTTTTAATTCAATTCCATCAGGTGTGGGTTCTAAAGGCTCGGTAAAACTTACTCCTTCTCAACTCGATGAAGTTTTGGTTAAAGGAGTTAATTGGGCCATTGAAAATGGTTATGGCTCTTCACATGATGCAGAGGTTTGTGAAGAAAATGGTAAAATAGATAATGCTGATCCAAATGCAGTTTCAGATAAAGCTAGAAAACGCGGTGCTCCTCAATTAGGCAGTTTAGGTTCTGGAAACCACTTTCTTGAAATCCAAAAGGTTTCTGAAATTCATAATAAGGAAGCCGCCGACAAAATGGGGATTCAAGAAGGAACAATTACTATCTTGATTCATTGTGGTTCTAGAGGGTTTGGTCATCAGGTTTGTAGTGACTATTTGAGAACTTCAGAGCAAGCTTTAGAAAAATATGGTATAGAATTACCTGACAGAGAACTGGCATGTGTTCCAAATACATCTGAAGAAGGAGAATCGTATAGAAAAGCAATGTTTTCAGCTTTGAACTTTGCTTGGAGTAACAGACAAATGATTACTCATTGGACGAGGAAATCCTTTGAACGGGTATTCAATCAATCAGAATCCGATCTTGACATGAAATTAGTTTATGATGTTGCTCATAATATCGCTAAAGTAGAAAAACACAAAATTGATGGTAAAGAACGCAAAGTTGTGGTTCACAGAAAAGGAGCTACTAGGGCATTTCCAGCAAATCGAGAAGAGGTACCTGAAAAATATCGTAGTATTGGACAACCTGTACTTATTCCAGGTTCTATGGGTACTGCTAGTTGGATTCTTCTGGGACAACCAAATTCTATGAATTTGAGTTTTGGATCTACTGCACATGGTGCAGGAAGAACAATGTCTCGTTCTAAGGCAAGGAGAAATTATACTGAATCAGATGTTAAAAAGACTTTGAATGAAAAAGGGATCTTTATCAAAGCATTGACAAGAGATGGTGTTGTAGAAGAGACTCCACAAGCCTACAAAGATGTAGATTCAGTCGTAAATGTTTCCCATAAACTTGGAATCGCTACTAAGGTTGCAAAATTAGTACCTATAGGGGTGATTAAGGGCTGAGCGATGATGATATAGAACTTGAAAGATTAAAGGCAAAAAGATTAGCTGAGATGCAAAAAAATCTCTCAACTAAGAAGCAGTTGGAAACCTCGCAAGATGAACCCCCAAAAAAAAACCCAAGAGATGTTTTGGTTGCGAATTTAGGATATAGAGGACTCGAAGTTTTAGAAAATGCAGAAAAACAATTTCCAAATGAAACTAAAATGATAGTAGAAAAAATATCAGAACTGCTATCTTCAGGAGAAATTAATGAAACCTTAGACGGGGGTAAATTGTTATTATTGTTTAGGTCAGTTGGCCTCAATATTAGGATGGACACTAAAATAAATGTGGAGCAAGATGGAAAGTTTGTTTCTTTGTCTGATAAATTAAGTAACAAAACCAAAAGTGGGGAGTAATGAGTACAATTTTAGAAATTAGTACAAAAAACTATGAAACTGATCTGGTATTAATAAAAAAAGCACTATCTCAGATGGAAACTCTAGTTCAGGGTTATAATGGATATCTTCTTAGTGAACCCACACAAAACTTTGGTTGGACTTTTTTTAAAATTGCTTTGAAACCAAATTTGCAAAAGGGTATTGAAGAGGAATTTGCTGACATGATTAAGAAATATAGGTGGAGTAGGCAGCCTGAGAAATTTGCAAAATTCATGGGAGATTATTTTCAAGCTAAAGGTTGTAATGTAAAAGTAAAACTAGTAGATTACTAAACCCTTCTTCCTCTTTTTCCACCTTTCTTTCTGGTGGTATCATGAGGAATTGGAGTAACATCATCTATTCTTCCTATTTTAAATCCGCCTCTTGCTAGGGCACGTATTGCAGCTTGTGCTCCAGGTCCAGGTACTCTAGAACCTACTCCTCCAACAGCCCTTACTCTAATATGAAATCCTGTAAAGCCTTTAGAATGTGCTGATTCTACTACTGCGTTTGCAGCTTTCATTGCAGCAAATGGTGATGATTCATACCTGTCTGCATTGACATGTATTCCTCCAGAACTAATAGCAACTGTTTCGGCTCCAGTCAAATCTGTCATGTGAATGATTGTATTGTTATAACTACTAAAAATATGTGCTATTCCCCACTTTTCTGGTTCTTCTGTTTTTGCCTCTGGTTTAGGTTTGGATTCTGTGACTGCCTCTGGTTTTTCTTCCTCTACAGGAGTTTCTGTTTTAACCTCTTCTTTTACCTCTACGGAAGCATCAGTTTCTGACAATGTATACTCAAATTTTAAAGGGTTTAAAAAACATTGATTTTAGACTCCTTGATTTTTGTTAATTTGTTATTAAGCCATATTGTATTGGGATATCAATGCGTATGATTATCCCATTAATGATTGGCGTAGCCGTGACATTTGCCTTGATCGGATCATTTGTTTTTAATCTCATCAATACATCAGACCAAGAATATGTGATTAACCTACAAGAAAAATGTTACAAGGTGGCTATGGAGGGTTTTAAAATTCAAGTAAAATATCCAAACTTAACTATAGAAGAAATCCCCCAACCTGACAAAGAGTCATTACAATATCTTGATGAAATTTGGTACTCTGATTGTGTTTCCCAACTGCCTCAGGAAAAAATTTTAGAAATTGCCCAATCTGTTCAAAATGATTATTTATCATCTAACTAAATTATCTAAAATGTTTCCATCCTAAATCTTTCAATTTGTCAAATCTCTCATTTCTTTTCACAAAAACACCATTACCTTTGGTTACTTTTCCTATCTGAATTAGAGAAGTTTTGGTAATCTTTGCTTTTTGAATTATTTTTTTCACATGATTTTTTGCTACAGTAAATACAATTTCATATTCTTCACCAGAATGAAAAATTAATTTTAATGGATCTATATTATTTTGCTTAGCAAATTCATAGATTTCTTTTCTGGCAGGTATGTTATTTATTACAAACTTTTTCTTGCTTTGTCTTGCCATTTCATTTAATGTGGTAGAAAGTCCATCACTCGAATCCATCGATGATGTAAAATATTTTTTGTTTTTTGTACCAAATTCTAATTTAGGAGTAGGATGATTTACTGCTTTTATTGCTTTCTTCTTTAATTTGGGATTTGCTTTTTTTGAGTTTAACATAATTTCTAGTCCTATACCTGTATAACCAAAATGACCGGTTACAAAAATTAAATCCCCAAGTTTAGCACCTTTTCTTTTGGGTATATAGTCTGTCTGACCAAAAATACATACTTGAAAAACAAACTCCTTACCTTCATTCATGTCTCCGCCTATAATTTTAAAACCAAATTCTTTTGATGAGGATTTTATTGCATTTGCAATTTCTTCAACTTTATGTTTTGATGTTTTTTTTGGAAGATTTATTGATATTATTCCAAATTGTGGTTTTGCTCCTTTTGAAGCAAAATCACTAATACATGCAACAATACTTTTTCTAATTGCATCTCTTATCCGCATTTTAGGAGGGATGTCGGTACTTTGAACCAAAGTATCGGTTTTAGCCACAAAATTGATATTTTTGAGCCTAAATTCTTCTACATCTTCTGATATGATTTTTTTATTTAATTTCTTTTGAATTATTTGGATTATGTCTTTTTCAGTTAAATTTGTCATAAGATTGCTTCACTAAATTTATTGTATCTTTTACAATTTTTTTACATTTGTCATGCTCGTTGCTTTCTGCTGATATTCTGATAATGTCTTCAGTATTTGATTTTCTAATCAAAACCCAACTATTTTCATCTATTATGCCTTTTACTCCATCCATAGTAACAACTTCAGAAAATTCATTTGAGAGTTTTTTAGAAATATCTTCAATTATAGTATCATGTAATTTAGAATCTACTTGTATTTTTTCTCGAATTTGTTTGTAACTTTCCATAAATTTTAGAATCTCATTAAAATTTGAATCATTTAACATAGAAGCAATCAGCCCGCTAGTTAATATCCCGTCTCTGCAAAAATTAAAACTAGGCAAGATAAATCCCCCACTACTTCCTTCTCCTCCTGCTTGGGCATTGCTTTTTAACATTAGTTCAATAACATTGGCTTCTCCTACTTTTGATCTTTTTACAATCCCCCCTCTTTCTTTGATGAATTTTTCAATAGCTACACTGGAATCTATGCTTAGAACAAAATTTTTGAATCCTAAATCTAATGATTTAGCAACACCTAAACTTAAAGTAACATCAGGGGTTTGTTTTTTTCCATCTTTAACAACTACAAGCCTATCTCCATCAAGATCAAATGCAAAACCAATGTCTTTGTCATTTGAAATTGAAATTAAGTCAGTCAGGTTGTCTGAAGTAGGATCTGGGCCTCTGGAACTATTTTCTGGTGTGTTATTGATTGTTTTTACCTTGCATCCTAACTCCTCTAGCATTATGGGCGCGTATTTTTTTGCAGCACCTCCTCCCAAATCTATTGCAATATTAGGCGAATTTTCAATACTTCCAATAATATTTTTGACGTCTTCTAGGTATGTTGAAGTTGTTTTTTCTTCCTGTCCTATATTTGAGTAGGATGCCTCTTGTTGTTCTAGTATGTATGGCAACTCATTTTCATTTATCCCTCTTCCATCTAAAATGAATTTTAGTCCATTCCATTCTAGTGGGTTATGGGAAGAAGTAATAATCAAACCCGCACCATATTTTCTAGATTCTCTAAAAACTACTGGGGTTGGGGCAATTTCTAAATTGTAGACATCTATTCCATTTTTAATTAACGAGGCAACTACAGATTTCATCATCATTGATCCTGATGGTCTAGTATCTCTTCCAATAACACATTTTTTTGATTTAATTAATTTCGAAAAATTACTACAAAAATACATTGTATCTTTCAATGTAAAATCATCCCCTACAATTCCTCTAATTCCGGAAATTGTCTTTTTCATCCCATCAAAAACCTGAAAGGCTTTTTATAAACTTGATAGCAAATGCGACAAGTGCCTCGATAGCTCAGCCTGGTAGAGCGAACGCCTCGTAAGCGTTAGGTCGCGGGTTCAGATCCCGTTCGAGGCTTTTTTTGAAAATTTAGTAAGGAAAAATACAAGGAGTTTAATCATCTAAGGATTCGATGTCAATTTCTAATTCTTTACCTAATCCTTTCCACCATTGTTTTACCTCTTCAGTCATACTCCCCAAATGTAACGTCGAATAGTCCTTTATAGATCTGTCGGTTGATTAAGAATTAATCAGTTGTGTCTAAAGTTTTGTGTATGTTGAAAATCATTCCATTGATTTTTTTTGATTTTTTTTTCGATATATTATTATGATTAATGCAATTCCGGCACAACCCCAAAACACAGGCCATTTTAATTCACTATTTCCCATTCCTAAAAATGCAAAAATTGTTCCACCTATTGCTGCAAATCCGATCAATTCAAGAATTTTGTTATTTATCATTTGACTTACTATTTCAAAAAGATATATTGTTTTAACCTTTTATCTTTCTGTGGATAAATATCTCCTTGTTGTATTGATTTTGTTAGTTGCAGGAATGGGAATAATGGCAATTCAAGATAGATGGCTTGAATTTTATGCAATGCTGGCTGGTGCAATTATTGTTATAATATACAGCTCCATGAAAAATAGAAAAGAAATTCAGAAAGAAAGACGAAAAAGAAGATTCAAAAAATAGGCTTAAAGTTCTAGACCAAAGGATTCTGCTATACTGGCGAATTTTTTATAGGATTCTAAGTACTGTCTTCCCTTTGTTGTTAAAATGAATGTGTTTTTACCGTCGTATTCTACTTTGTTAATCAATCCTGCACCAGTCAAATTCTCAAGGAATTTTGCCAGTCTAGAGTGAGACAGATTTGCTTTTGTTAGAAGTGAAGTTGTTTTGATTCCTTCTTGGCCATACTGCTCAGTAGCAGTAAGCAGATCTGCGACTATTTGCATACTAGTCCTATAAGCAACCATATGTACTGCCACATCATACCAAGATATAAGGGTATTACCATTGATTCAGATCAGATAAATAGACAGCTGTTTGATTTTTGAGAGGTTGTCTAACATAACTAAAGTCCGCTGGTTTGATGAGATTTTAGGTGTAGCATATCGCTATTATGATCTTAGAATGAATATCGTGCCGTTGTTTTCAGAAAGAAGGAAGGCCGTAAACCTGTGGCATGACACAATACGTTGGTGGTTAGATCCTTCAATTAAGGTACGCTTTGTTGAAGACGGTGATAGATACTGGTTTATCATGGGATCTGACTCCCAAAGACCAGATTCAAACTTGTCTTTTTTTAAAACTCTAGATCGATCTGAAAACTATGAGCGATTTAAAAAAGGACATGGAGGGGAAGCATACCTAAGATTGGGAATATATCAAACAAAATCTCTAAAAGATGTTAAAGGCGATGCTTTATGCAATTGCGGACATCTTTCTGATGATCATGATGATGAAGAGAATGATGAATGTCTTTACGAGGATTGTACCTGCAAAAAATTTCATAGCTTCCAAGTGAATCTTTTAAAAAAGAAAAAAACCATTACTGATATTTTGTTTTTACCAATTGAAGATATCAAAGATGATCCTCTTTGTTGGAATTGTATTAATGCAAACAAGTTTTCAAAAGAATGATGACTAATCTTTGTTGGTTCTAACATGTTGACCTGGATAATGCTCAGAGATTTTTTTAGAATAGCATTTTCCACATAATGTCCCTTCAATATTCCATTCTCTCATAGGGATGTAGGGTTTTTGGATTATTTCACTACATATGGAACATTTTTCTTTATTTCCCAAACTGTACTGCTTCTTTTCTCGTCAATATAAAAATCATTTTGGATTTTCAAATAGCATCAAGAAATCATGTTAAATATCACTAGTTTTTTACGAATATTGGTAGGTTGTCTGGCCAATGTAAACCTCCTGCAATTTTTACTTGGTTGGACATCTACCTTTATTCAAAGTAAATTTCCAACTAGTTTCTTAATTGCCATAATTTCATCTTCTTCTTGTCGGATTTTTTTATCCACTACCCGTAGCATGGTGTCGTTCCATACGTGATGAGAGAAGAAATTATGTTTCGTATTAGCTAACTCAATTTCATCATCCACTACAGTGTCTTCTAGAAATTTAGTCACAATAATATCTGCTAGTTTCAAAATTCTTGAATTGAGTTTGAAACTAAGGAAAATGGGCTCTAATTTTGTAACGTCTTCTTTAAAGTCTCCTTTGGTTTCTAGTATTTTTTTATGTAAAATTCTAAAATATACTGCAACATAGAATAATGTGGCATATCTTTTGGTTTTGTGACCTCCTTGTTTTCCATATTTGAGAGTTTTTTTTGCATACTCTTTTACTAGATATGGGTATAGCAAAATCCTATAATCATCTTTTAAATTTTCATTGAAAACATCATCATATTTACTTCCTCTTGGAAGAAATTGCGCAGGAGAACTGTATGATTCAGTAGGCCTTTGTTCAATTCCGGCAACTAGAGCTTGAATTGCATCCTTTGCTACAATTACTTTTTTGTGTCTGTCTGGAAGATATTGATTATAAGTACTGTCTCCTTCGTATTCGCATTGCTGTGACTTTGTTCTAGTATCAAAGCTTCCTGCTTGTATCTCGTAAAAATAACCACAATTCTTTAATTGAGATTTTATGGATTTATGAAAATCCATTAATGAAACAAGATCTTTTCCTCTAACTGAATTTTGTGAATTTCTGTATTTTGTAATGTTGTTTTGTTCTTGTTCGTCGTCAGCTTTGATGATAGTTACTGTCATGAATCCGTCCATGTTTTTTGTTCTTTTTGCATGATCTAAAATTGAATTTGATGTTTGTGCACCATTAACAATTTGCGGCGCATGTAACTTTATCATATTTTCTGCTAATTCTTCAAAATCACTGACTACTATTGTTATGCCGTTATTATAATAGAAAAATTTCCCTGGATTGTTCTGTAATGTTTCACGTAATCCTTTGTTTACACTAGTCTTAAACTGCATCCACTGTCTAATGTTTGATTCAAAGACATAATCCCTGTTTCTACTAACAAAGTCAGTCAATTCTCTTAATTTCAGTATGCCTAAAATGGTATTTCCGTGCCTAAGCATCTTTTCTAGCTTTATTGGTGATTTCTTTCCAGCTGCTGGTTTCTTTATCCTTTCCCATAATTTTTGAATTATTTTTTCAATGTCTAATACTTCTACTAATTCATCATCATATTCTACTTTTTGATCTGTAACGTAACAACACTTAATCTTCAAATTTTTTTCTTTAATCTTTGTAACTAACTGTGCTAACTCAGGTCTCATTTTTGTAACATCTTTATCAAGTAATCTCTTTACATCTTCCTTGAATTTGGCAATTGCATCTACTGAATGTGATGTTCCGTACTTTGATTGAAATAATCTGATAGTATTATCTGAAAAATCAACTGGAAGATATGCATCTATGCCTAGATCATTTGCTCCATCTATTATTGCATCTGCTGCATCATCTTCAGTAGCTTCAAAAACACGTGTTAGTACCCAATGTAAAAAATTACTACCTTTTTCAACCTCATTTTTTGCTATTTCAGCATATTCTCTTATGTTATCTTGAATATTTTCTGAAAAACCTTCTAGTGGTGGTGTAGATGTCTTTTGTATAAGTAATGTTTTAGAGCCTGGGATATACTCTAGTAGACTATTTCCATTTTGTGACAAGCATATTTTCTAATATGCTATATATTTAGAGAATTTGGTAATTACATAATAACTTGTTTTGGTGAAAAAAGTGAAAAAAACACTCATTATAATTTGCATTGCGGTGGGTATTATTTTCTTAGGTATTTTTTTAATTTCCTTGACTCAAGACTCTGATTTTGAAAAAGTAGAAACCATCAATAACATTGAAGTCGATATTATAATGCCTACTAAGGTATCGCGTCCTGGCTGTGAAATCAAGGATATGTGTTACATACCTTCTTCAGTAACCATATCTACTGGTGAAGAAGTTTCATGGCAAAACCAAGACTCTGCGTTTCATAGTGTTACTTCTGGTGAGTATGGCTCTGCTAGTGAATTATTTGATAGTGGATATATGGATCCTGACGAAATTTTTATTGTACAATTTACGGAACCAGGAATTTACAACTATCATTGCACTTTACATCCTTGGATGGAAGGCCAAGTTATAGTAAAATAAAGGTGAGGGAGGGAGTCGAACCCCCTTGGATAGGTTTTGCAGACCCACGCATAACCGCTCTGCCACCTCACCGCAGTCAGAAAAACATGACTAGAACAATTAAACTCTTTAGATCAGAATTTAGTAAATGGTTTTGAAGCTAATTTGACATCTTCAGCTTTTACTGTTTTTCTACCTGCATGAGATGACATATCTACGGCACTTTGAGCAATTGTAATGGCTATTTCTTCTATAATTCTTCTTAATTCGTCTGCAGATTCATCGCTAACCCGTTCTGCCCCTGCTTTTTTTAAAATCCTATACATTGCAGATAATCCTAGTTCTGATGATTTCACTGAGAAGACTTCTCATTTTTACGATAAAAGATTACGAGTGAAAAAATATCACCAAGAAATCGATTTATACAGACAATATGTTCTACATTAACGTGCCTTGGCTTTATGATGCACACATCCACCTATCAGATAGCATCTATAGAAACGATATTGACTTTGTAATTAATGGGATGCAAGAAATGAAAATCAAGGCTTGTTGTGTTTCTACAGATAATTCAAATTCAAAACAAACCTTAGAACTTGCCAAAAAAAGTAATTTGATTTTACCTTTCATAGGGATACACCCTGAACGAGCTGATGATGATGTTCAAACAATTATGCAGCAGATTGAAAAAAATGCTACATTAATTTCTGGGATAGGAGAAATTGGTCTGGATCCTACATATTGCAATACTGATGAAGATTTTAAAAAACAAATTCAAGTTTTTGAGGACTTGCTTTCTGTAGCAGAAAAACTTAACAAACCAGTTTCCATTCATTCTAGAAAAAGCTTGAGTGAAATTCTAGAAATCATGACTTCATACAAAACCTCAAACGCATTATTACATTGGTTTGATGGAAACAAAAAACAGCTAAAAAAAGCAATGGATATGGGTTTTTTTGTTTCCTATGGGCCAGTAACTGTTTATGCAAATGATAAACAGTCACTTCTATCACAAACATGTGAAGATAAGATTTTGATTGAAACAGACGGTCCAGTCAGGTTTTCAAGATGTTTTGAAATGATGACTGCACAGATTGGATTCTTACCTAGTGTTGCTTTTTGTGCTTCTAAGATCTTGAAAAAACAATATTTTGAGATGCTGCAAACACTTGAACAAAATTCAAAGGCATATCTTGGAATATAGGTATAAAAAACCCTAATCAACTACATGAAGGGTGGATAGGATAAAAAATCTCTCCTTTAAAGTGCTTGACAAATACAAATCACAATTTGGAGAAAATTTTGATGAAAATAAAAAAACACTTGATACTATTACAATAATTCGTTCTAAAGGATTAAAAAATGAGATTGCTGGATTCATAACTAAATTTATCAAAAAAGAAAAGATAGAGCAAAAATCAAAACAGGCCCAAATTGAAGCTGCCAAAGAAGAAACTATTGAACCCAACCCTGAACCTGAAACTAAAATCACTGAAACTTCTGAAGAGTCAGAATCAAAGGAATCTACTGAAATCTCTGCTGATTCTGAAACACCTGAAGAATCTACATAAACAGAAGAAGCTTAATTTTACTATAATACTTCAAACGTTCTATGATTACTGTAAAATTTGTTGGCGGTGCTAAAAAATCCTTTTTAGTTGATGAATTAGAACTTCCATACGAAAATGGAATTACAATTGATCAGGTTTTGACAAATATTCAAAAAATGAAACCATCTGATACGATTGAATTAGATGTTAATAATATCCTGATTGCCATAAATGGAGCCGATTCCTCATCTTTAAACGGCAAAAAAACAACGCTATCTGATAATGATGTTGTAACTTTAATACCTGTAATTCATGGAGGCATAAACTATATTCATTTTAAATTAAGTTCAAAAAATGTTAGATTATATGAAATCAAAGCAACTAATATTGCTGGTGTGGATTTTTTAGATAAACTTCGAAAAAAATATCCAAAACTCAAGTTACAAGCAATATCAAAGAAATTTGTTTTAAATTCATCACACATAAAAAAAATTATTGATCTTTCATTAGAATCAGACAAGAAAGGTCTGCTCTTATCCAATAAATTAGAAACTGATTTACTAATGCGTTTTGCCATAAAGGATCAGATTTCTGATGCGATAAATACAGCTGGAATAAAATCAAATCAAAATTATATTTTAATTGTTATTGGAACTCTTGAATATACAAAGAAATTACACAATGAAATTAAACATATTGTCTCTGATATTTCATTTAACCCTGCTTCTGCCATTAAGAAACATTTCAAAATTAGCAATGAACAACTAAATTCAATCTATTCCAAAACTGCCTTAGAGGACTTTCTTGTAGAAAAATCGGCGGTTTTATTCAGAAATACTTCTTTTTAATTTTTCAACACTTAGTATATCTGAATTTTCCAACACCGAAATTCCCGTTTTTTCACCTAATGTCTCAATAAGAATTATCTTGTCTGGATTTTCTAAAGATACTTTATTTTTTATTTTAGACGCTATCTTTTCAATTAGTTCTTGACTAGAAATATCTGAATTTCTTTTTTCAATTGATATTCTGTATGTTTCTTCTTTGTTTATTTTAGAAATTAACGGCTGTGTTTCTTTTTCTATTCCATTTAGTGTTGTTTCAACTATGATTTGGATGGGAATTATTCTTAAGCAATATCTAACGGACCACGGCTCGTCTAAAATCATTTCATGAATTTTTTTAACAATTTGCATTGGATCTAATTTTGTTGATACTGTCAAGATGCCAGGCATATTTGATATGGTTATTGATGGCTCAGGATCACCAAATTTATCCAATATGTCCTTTATCTCTTCACTAGTTTCGTCTTCTAGATGTCTTGCACAGGTAACTATTAGATTCAAAGCAATTTCAAAATTTCTTCTTTAGTTAAAATTCCTTCTCTGTGGATTAGCATTTTCTCTCCTTTAAATTCTATAATTGTTGATTCACCATTACTTTCTATTTTCCCTCCATCGATGAAAAGATCATATTCTAAATTTTTAGCGCAATTTTTAGGATCAACAAATGCGCTCTGACCTGATATGTTTGCACTAGTTCCAATAATTACTCTTACTTCTTTTAGCACTTTTTGTAACCAATTATTATTTGGAATTCTTATTGCTATTTTTCCATTTAGTTCCATAGATTTTTCAATTCTTTGGTCTTTAATCTTTAGAATCATGGTCAATGGACCAGGCCAACATTTTTCTGCTATTTTTCTTGAATTATTATCAAATTCAACAATTTCAGATGCAGTCTTAAGCGAATTCACTAAAATAGGTAGACTTTTTTCAAGAGGCCTTTTTTTAATTTTGTAAATTTTTTTAACTGCTATTTTATCATAAGGATTACATCCTATGCCATAAACAGTATCTGTTGGAAAAACCAAAATCCCTCCTTTTTCAATAATTTGAACTGCTTTTTTTATTGCAATATCACTCATTTTTAATTTCAATAAAATGCCATAACATTTCATGAATAATTAACTTGCTTTTTGGTTAAGTTTTTAATTATCTGTTACAAAAATTGAATATGCAAAGTGATCCAAATTACCAAGATACTGATTTTGAAGATGACTTCGAAGATGATTTTGATGATGAATCTGAAGACTAAATAGTTAATCCAAAATTATCTGCAAAACTTCGAAATGTTTTGTATGCTTGCAGAAATTCTCTTCCAGATGGACTAATCCTGTACTTGAAGCCACCTTGAACTTCAATCTGTTCTAAAAGACCCTGAGAAACTAGTGTTTTTAAAATTCTTGAAATCCTTGAATGTGAAATGTTAGCTTTTCTAATAAGATAAGTGATTGATGCGCCGGTCTCATCTTCTAATTCGTCTCTGGTCGTAGATAAAATATCTCCAATAATTCTCATATGAGTCCTATATTCTGTCATATTCCTTCACCAACTATTTTTTCTTTAATCTATGATAGTAACTCGATATTTTGCAATATACTAAAAAGATAAAAGATTTTGACAAATTGCTGATTTTCTAATAATCTGAGCCTGAACTAATTATTCCAGCCCTTCATCAAATTTGATCTTAGTTAATGGTACTCTACTAACAGGCATGAACAATGCAAGCAATCCTGCAATTTTTATTATCATTGATACTGGATAGATGATTGATTCTGGAAAAACAAAAGAATACCATCCTAAAAATTCTCCTAGGGCTAGTAAACCAAGCCCAACTGCTACCGAAATTGTTCCTTTGTTTTTATTTTCAAAATATGAAAGCATAGTTTCTATTGCACCATAAGCTAACAAAATAAAAGAAACAGATCTGAATATGTGTTCAATTTGAACTGAAGAAACTAAAAACAAAGGAATTATTCCAACTGAACGAAAATACCTTGTTTTTGGAAAAAATGATTTAATGCTGTGAGAAAATGCGATAAAGAAATACCCTACCATTTGAATACCAATTCCTAATGTTTGTATCCATCGTTCTATACCTCCTGATTTGAGAACAAAATCTTCTATCATATATCCAGACCAAATAACAAAAAATCCAAAACTTATTGAAAAAAATGCAATTGATAATCTGAAAAGAGTTGGGCTACCCGTGTTTCTAAATCCTATAGCAGACATAATGCCTATTGCCAATCCTACCAAAAATCCAATTAAATTGAGTACATTTTCTAGAAGAAATTCCAACTATGTTAAGAAATCTTTAAAATTAATTATTTTAATCTGATGAATGATTTTACCTGTTAGCTAATCCCATTCATCTAATGAGCCTGAAGATTGACCTTCTGTACTGCCTGCATAGTCTCCAAGTATATCGGAGTATGTGGCATCATGATGAGCTACAAATTTAACATATTCGCCATAACTCATATCCAAATCACAATTACTACATCTTACTAGTGAAAAATCCATAGCCAATTCTGCATTCTTTTTGCATTTTGGACATTTGATCTTCACGATCTAAATGTATCACAATAACTATTATTGCTTTACCTCACAAAAAGATAAAAGGAGTTTTAGATTTTTTGACTATGTGAGCAGAATTTGCACTAAATGTAAGAATCCTATTCCTGATGATGAACAATTGGATATAGTTGCACAAAAATACCCATGTTGTAACAAATGTTGGGAAGAGTGGAAGGAATACAGAGTAATGGTGATGAATGAAATGAGATTAGACATGTCCATGCCTGATCATAGAAAATTACTTAAAAAACATGAAAAAATCTTTGTAGGCGTTCTCTCTCCTGAAGGGGAAATAATTGATTATTCTGATGAAAAAAATCGTAATCCAGACGCCTAAATATGTAGATGCGCCTTTGCGTTATCTGGAATTATAAGCAACAATCTACGTCTTTTTTCATCATCTAAACTATTAATGATATCTTTTATCGTTGTTGAGATTATTGTTTTTTCAGATTCATTTAATGTCAGAAAAATTTCTAAAATCCCATCTAAATTAAAATTAATTAATTTTTGAGGATTATGTGAAACTTCATCAATGTATGCGAAAAATAATTCCTTTCTTTGTTCTTCTGAAAATACAGTTAGAATTTCCAACCAAGTCTTGAATAATTTAGAAAAATTTGGAAATGGTATCTCTGGACCTGCTTCCAGAGCATTGTTAATTACTTCTTTTTTTTCTGGCACCGACATAGTAAAAAATTCTGTCATTCTTTTTTTCAAAATAGGTTTTCGTAGAAAATCAGGTAAACTAGCTAAATTTACTATAATGTTACCTGCAAAATTTGATTCAGTCAACGATCTAAAAACATACCTGAATAGTATTAAATCATCTGAAACCACTTTAGCTTAAATAAACCAATAATAGGTTTCATATTATGACAACTACAATCGTAGTAGGTGGTTTTTTTGGGGATGAAGGAAAAGGAAAACTCATTTCATATCTTGCAAAAAAGGATAACCCTCACATCGTTGTGAGAGGTGGTGCTGGGCCCAATGCAGGTCATACCATTAGAGATGGTGAAAAAGTATACAAAGTTAGGATGTTGCCAAGCGGTTTTTTAAACAAAAATGCAAAACTAATGATTGGGCCTGGTGTTGTGATAAACCCCCGAGTCTTAGAAAATGAAAACAAGGATTTTGAGATTGGAAATAGGATATTTGTTGATAAACAATGCGGTATAATAGAAGAAACTCACCTTAACCGTGATTCTAAGGGTGAATTAAAGGAAAAAATTGGAAGTACTGGTTCAGGTACTGGCCCCGCCAACGCTGATAGGGCTATGCGGGTACTTAAGCTGGCAAGGGATATTGATTCTCTTTCATCCTTACTTTGTGATGTACCTAAGGAAATTCATGATTCTATTGAATCTGGAAAAAACATACTCGTTGAGGGTACTCAAGGAACCTTCCTCTCTCTCTGGCATGGAACCTATCCTTTCGTAACTTCAAAGGATGTTACTGCTTCAGGAATATGTGCTGATATAGGTTTAGGGCCCAAGAATGTAGATGAAGTGATTGTAGTTTTCAAGGCCTATGTTACAAGAGTAGGTACAGGACCTTTGGATAATGAAATTACTCCTGAGGAGGCTGAAAAGAAAGGTTGGTCTGAGTTTGGAACTGTAACGGGACGTCAAAGACGTGCCGCAGAATTTGATTTTGAATTAGCTAGGCGTGCAATCATGCTTAACAGCGCAACACAGTTAGCCATAACTAAACTAGATGTAATCTTTCCTGAATGCAAAAGCAAAACATCATTTGATCAACTTTCAGATGAGGCTAAAGCATTCATAAAAAATATTGAAGAGAAATTAAAAACACCTGTTACAATAATTGGCACAGGTCCTGCATTCGATGAAATTATTGATAGAAGAAAATAGGCTCATGTTTTTTAGCTAAAGTTTAATTTGGTAAATTTGTTAAGGGTCTCGTGGACAAATTACCTCGTTACATTCAAGTTGCTTCGCCTTTGGAATTCTCTCGTTTGGTATGTGCACTTGAGCGTGCTCCAAGAGTATCTTTTTTACATGAACATGGTGGACAAAAAATCCTTTCTGTCCAAATGGATATTTTAAAAGAAAAACCCATTATTTACTATACGCCCCTCCAACAAATTGGTCACTATCTTACTTATGGAATAAAATCTGGAAGAGAAGAGTCTGGAATTGTTAATTCTACTTCAGATGCTAGCCAACTGTATTCTCCAATTGTAAAAATAAAATCACTTCCTTCCTCACTTAAACCTGGAAATGGCACAGATGACAAATATTTACCAATTGAACTGGAGGATCTGTCTAGCTTGGCTAAATTAACATGGGGTTTTGATGAAATTCCATTTCCTTTATTTTCATTTCCTAACAAAAACCGCTGGCTAGTTGGCGTTTTTATGAATTTTAGTGAAGATGGACCTTCATACTTTTGTTATGTTACTTTAGATTCAGAACCCACAAAACCATTCCTAAAATTTTCTGCTACTAATGGAGCAGAGCCATCATTTGTTTCAAGTCCGACAGAACATGGTTATTCTTACATCAAAATTATAAAGCTAAAAGATGCTCATCCATTAGTAGATTATGACCAACTTCAAAACTAGATTATCTACTATTTCTAAAAAAAACGGGAAAATCATCTTAGCAAATGACTATGATTTAACAGAAAAAGACATCTTAAAAAAAACAATTAGAAATATCAAACAACTTAATCCCTATCTTTGCGCAGTAAAATTAAATTTTCATTTACTTTTGCCGCTAAGCTCAAAAGAAATTTTAAAAATTTCAAAGACTGCTCATAATTATGGACTACAAATAATAGCCGATATCAAGCTAAATGATATTGGCAACACCAATAGAATTACAACTGATTTGTTATGGAAAATGGGTTTTGATGCAGTAATTGTCAACCCGATAATGGGTCTTGATAGTTTGAAAAATTTGGTCAAATTATCTCATAAAAACAATAAAGGAATAATCTCTCTTTGTCATATGAGTGCACCTGAAGCTAAATTATCATATGATTTGGAGGTTAAATTTTCAAAAAAACAACGCCTTTACCAATTGTTTCTAGATTGGGCTCTATTATCCAAAGTAGATGGAATTATAGTTGGAGCAACTTTTCCACATATCATCAAATATTGTAGCAAGAAAGCAGGAAAAAAACTAAACATTATTTCTCCTGGGATAGGGACACAAGGTGGAAAAACAAGTGACACCCTAAAAGCTGGAACAGATTATCTTATAGTGGGAAGGACTATTCTAAATTCCCAAGATCCTGTTTCTGTAGCAAAAAAACTTCAATCAGAAACTATCATTTAATACTGAATTTGCTTTTTTTAAAACTTTTTTTGCATTTTCAAATGTTATTTTCTTAATTGCATCATTAAACTCCATCCATGCAAAATCCTGATGTTCAAATGAAATTACAATTTCTTTTGTATTTGTCTCTGCCAGAAAAAAAACAACTTTTTTTTGTACTAGCTCTCCTTCATACTGGAAATTGTATTCTATCCATTCCTCAAAATTATTTACAAACTCTATATCTGTTATTCCTGTCTCTTCTTTAGCTTCTCTTACAGCAGTTTGATGATATGTTTCTCCTGACTCTGTTTTTCCTTTAACAAAATCCCAATGCCCCGAAGGGTAATGTAATAGCAAAAAGAGTATCTTGTTTTTTTCTCTTCTAAATAACACTATTCCTGCAGATGTCTCTTGTATCATTGCATTCTACTTTCCCATTCTTCTCTTTCTTTTTTGAAAAGTTCTGATTGCTCTCATCAAATCAATTTTTCTAAACTCTGGCCAAAAAATATCCATAAAAACAAGCTCACTATATGCACTCTGCCACATAAGGAAACCACTTAGTCTTTTCTCCCCCGATGTTCGTAATATCATATCTGGTGATGATTGAGGAAGATATGATGTATACAAATTTGATTCTATTTCTTCTTTATCGATTTTGTTAATTTCTAATTTACCATCTTTAATTTTAGTTCCAATTTTTTTAACAGCATCAACTAACTCATTTTGTCCACCATATGCTAAAGCTATGTTCAAAAAATGATTATCATAACCTTTAGTTGCCTTGTCTAATCTATCTAATACTTCTTTTATAGAATCTGGCAAAAGATCCACTTGTCCTATTGCTCTTACTCTCATTTTATTTCTGTGGATTCTGGGATCTTTGTACAGTTTCTCTAATCTTTTTTCAATTAATTCATACAGATAATCTAATTCTTTATCATTGCGTTCTAAATTTTCTACTGATAATGCATAAAGTGTTATTATTTTAATGTCGAACTCTTCGCACCAATCAAGAAGATTTTCAACTGCATCTGCGCCTTTCCAATGTCCTTTTTTTAGAATGGTAAGATTTTTTTTTGCCCATCTCCTATTTCCATCTAAAATTAATGCAACATGATTAGGAATATCTCCATTTCTTATTTCATTTTCTAGCCCATTTGAGTAAATTTTGTATAGGCCAGACATCTTGAAAATGACATCTTTTATGGTATCCATATTCTATCCTTGTATAGAAAAAACATCAAAAAGATATCAACGTTTTTAATATTTTGTAAACTGAAAGTGATTTTTGCTAGTCTTGCATCATTTCTTGGTTCTTACTTTTTCGATATTTTCTAAATAATATGGTGGCTGAAATCAGAGTAGCTGCTAGTCCAGCTAATAAGGGGGGAATTAATGAGAATGAGTTCTCGTCATAAATCATAATGTTGGTAAACTGTGCTACTGTGGGATAGAGTGATACTAAAACTACTAATCTTAATATGTCACTAATCTGCCTTGGAATGCCTCCAATCCAATTACTTAACAAAGTACCTGCAAAAATTGCTCCAATTCCAACCCACAAAATTGGAAGTGCACCAGCTACAAACTGACCAATTATTACTTTGTCAGTAAACTTTGTGATTAATTCTGTTTCTTGTTCTAATAATGCTGAATCTAATGTACTAATACCTGCTGGTACAGATGACAGGATTAACAAAACCCCTGCAACCATGGTAAAGATCCGAATAAACCCCATCGGTGTTGGCTTTGTCCAATTGGACCAAGCTTTGTCAATATCAAACGCTCTGATTAAAAAGGCTCCACCGAGTATACTTACTAACACTGCAAAAATTTAAGCTGTATAACCAAATACTGTTGCAATACATCCTATCAACAAAAGAATTCCTGGAACTCCTAAGAAAAATTTAGAATATTTTGTGTCATATGCAATCATTTTTAGATATTTTCCAAAAACTGCATAAGAATACTCTACACTTCTACTTACTTTCATTACTACTCTCTGGACTGATACAACTGGTAGTACGTTTTGAATAACTGGTATTACACTTTCATCATCTTCTCCATCTGAGACAATTACTGCACCATTTGCATCAAATTTTCCAATTACTAATTTGATTTCTTTTAAAATTTTTTCATCAGCTTCTACTCCTCTGTCTTTTACTCCTGCAACTGTAACTACTTCTACTTCGTAGTCTTTACTAATCAAATCTTCATAGGTCTTTATGGCTGAGAAAATAGAGTTTGAGTCAGCATCTTCTGGATCCTCTAATGCTAATCTTTGGGCAGCTTCAATACACGCATCTCTACCTATAACAGGAGTTTGTATCCCTGCTTTTTCACCTATGTCGTTATCACGGTCTACGCATATTACTAACAATTTGTTAGCCGATGATGCATTTACTTCCTTTTCCAGCTTTTTAGACCTTTGAGACATTTGTTTAATATGGCAGATTTACCTTTTAACGATTTCCAACTATTGAAAATAGTAAATTTCGGTTTTTAGGCATACTATGGTCGGTTGCTATTTGATAGGTTTACTAATTCTTCGGACTCGTTTTCTAAGGATTGTATTTTGTTTAGTATACTCTCTAGATTTTCTTCATTTTCTTGTCCTATTGCTTTTGCATAAACTATAGTTTCTCTAACTTGAGAATTGAATTTTTTGAGAGCATCCATATAGTTAATGTAACTTTCTTGCCATTTTTCAGATGGTTTTGATTTTACTAATTCGCTTATCTGTTGAGTGATCTGATCTGAAGTGACTTCTGCACCTCTTATGTATTCGTCAGGAGTTATTTTACCATCTTTTAGATCTTGAAAAGATGTATCAATTTCATCATCTAAAACCTGATGAATATTTTTTACTCCGTCTAGATAATTTTCATAATCTGATACTACAAATGATGACTCGTTTTCTTGAGGAATAAACCAAAACACAAAACTTGCCAAAGTTATTGTTGCAAGTATTACCACTGTAATGATTTTCCCTTTTTTTGAACCCAATTCATAATTTTTTAAAAAAAGGTATCTTATAATTGGTAAACCTTGTAATGTTTTCAAATATTTGGTTAATTGTTGAATAAATCTATTTTTGTAATTTTCATCACTGTTTATAAGCTAGCTTTATAACTAATTCAAAAATTTACGCACATCTAGTTTTAAGTTAAATAATTTTTACAGCCTCTTCCTAAATAGAAGAGAATTGGAGATTTTTTAGAATGGTAGAAGCATACTGCGTTAAATGTCGAGCAAAAAGAGAAATTAAAGACGCGCAAGAAACAAAACTCAAAAATGGACGACCTGCTGTAAAAGGCACTTGTCCAAAATGTGGTACCAAAGTTTTCAAAATAGGAAAAATGTAAGAAAACAGTGTCCACACGAATCTCTTTTTCAAAACCAATAATAGGGTAAAATATCCTTCTTTTGGTATTGACCAAATCAGAATATGAGAATCTATTGAATAGAATTAAGGATAATCTGAGCGATAAAAAAGATGATGCTCAAACTAGATTTGAACTACCTACAGTGGATGTTATGTGGGAAGGCCATAAGACATTCCTTCGTAATTTTTCAGAATTTCCCAAAGTTTTACGTAGGGATCCAGATAAAGTACTTCAATACCTATCAAAGGAATTTGCGGTTCCTGCAGAGAAGATAGGTGATAAAGCAATGTTTATCGGAAAAAGAGATCCTGATGATTTTACAAGACTCTTTCAAATTTATGTTAAGGATTATGTTGAATGCCCTACTTGTAAAAGTCCAGACACTAAAATAATAAAAGAAAACAGAATTTCCTTCTTGGTTTGTGAAGCATGTGGTGCTAAATCTACTCTAAAAGGTAAATATGCATAATGACATTTTCTATAAAATTAACCCACTATCAAAAAAACCCTATGTTGAATATATGCGATGCAGACTTGTTAGGAAAAGAAATTTCTGAAGATAAACTCAATGTAAAAATAAGTGAGAGCTATTATGGAGAAAAAATAGTTGAAAAAGAAGAAGCTAAAAATCTATTGAAGACATCTTCCATTATTAACATGGTAGGAAAAAAAACAATTTCTCTGTCAACCAGTATGGGGATTGGCTCAGAAAATGGTGTAAAAACAATATCGGGAGTTCCATTTCTTATTGTTTTTAAAATGTAATTTTATGATACAAAATACAACATCGACATGTTATCATTTCAAAAATCAATTCTATTTAGTTTTTAGGTGTAATGACTAAATGTCTTATGATGATTTGAATAAAAAACTGGAATCAAAAATAGAAAGAAAACTATTGTCAAAATCGAGAAAAAAAACATTAGATGATGGTTTTAAGAAAAATAAGGTAGTCAATGAGGTTTTAGATAAACGAACTGTAATGACGCTTTACCATATGATAAATGAACACATAATCTCATTTGTAAACGGGGCAATAAGTGCAGGAAAAGAATCTGTAGTTTTTTGGGGAGTTGATGAAAATTCTAATGATGTAGCTTTAAAGATTTATCTGGTTACTACTTCGAATTTTAAAAAGAGAGCACCATACATTTTAGGTGATCCTAGATTCAATAAAATCAAGAAAGGAACTCGAAATTTAGTCAATTTGTGGGCACAAAAAGAATTTCGGAACCTATCTCAATGTTATAATTCTGGTCTCTCCGTACCTAGACCTATATCATTAGAATCAAATGTTTTAGCTATGGATTTTATTGGAAATAATGGTTCTCCCGCACCCCTTCTTTTAGAAATAGATGTTGATGAAAATGACTATTTGGAAGCACTTGATTTTATTACTAGATTATACAAAGAAACTAAACTCGTTCATGGAGATTTTTCAGAATTTAATATTTTCAAATCTAATGATAGATTGGTCTTTTTTGATTTTGGTTCTGCCGTAGATATTCGACACCCTAATTCTAAAGAGTTTCTTAAAAGAGATATTAATAACATCACTAGATTCTTTTCTAAAAGAGGAGTTTCTGTGAAAGAACCAACTCAAATATACGAGGAATTGATCCAATGAGTTTCGAAAAACTAGTTCGTATCCCTCAAGAAAGAATAGCTGTTCTTATTGGAAAATCAGGTTCGGTAAAAAAGAAAATCGAACAATTATGTAAAGTTCAATTAGATATCGATAGCCAGACAGGTGAAACATTAATTCGATCTGCAGGTAGCATAGAAGACATTCAACCCTTCAAAGCTATGGAGATTGTCACGGCCATAGGAAGAGGGTTTTCTCCAGAAAATGCAATGACATTACTAAAAGGTGAAAACACTTTACATGTTATAGACTTAAGAGAGTTCGCTGGAAAATCAAGTAATAATCTTGAACGAATAAAAGCTAGGTTGATTGGGGAAAGTGGTAAGGTGAGAAAAAACATGGAAAATTTAAGTGGAACACACATTTCAGTTTACGGGAAAACAGTTTCAATTATTGGTGATAATAATAAACTACGAACTACAGTAGATGCGATAGAATCTTTGTCAAATGGAAGAATGCATGGAACTGTTTACAATAGGTTAGAAGAAGCCAATAGGAGACGAAAGGAAGAGAAAATGAAATTGTGGGAAGATCAAAATGTCTTCGATTAAAGAAAAGTTTAACCAAATTTCTCCAAGTGAATTTTTTTATAGAAATAGAGATCTGGCTGGATTTAGTAATCCTACGCGTTCATTATATACTGCTGTGCGTGAATTTGTAGAAAACGCACTTGATGCATGTGATCAAAAAGGGATTTTACCTGACGTTCATCTTTCAATCAAAGCAGTTGATCCAGAAAAGGCAGATCCTAAAACTTACATTTTAACTGTTAAAGATAATGGACCTGGAATCGAATCAAAACACGTTCCTTTGGCTTTTGGTACTGTATTGTATGGTTCAAAATTTGGATTAAAACAAGCCAGAGGCATGTTTGGACTGGGTGCTACAATGGCCATTCTGTATGGCCAAATTACAACAAACAAACCAGTTACAGTAAAAAGTAGCACTGATGGCAAAATTTTAGATGAATATCAATTACTTTTAGATATTCAAAAAAATAAGCCCGTGATTTTAAAACATAATACAAAAGAAATTTCAAAGAAAGGTCTATCTGTTAGCATTTACCTTGAAGGAGACTATTCCAAAGCTGGCACCAAAATAAGAGATTATGTTTATCAAACCTCTTTGATTACGCCATATGCGTCTATATCTTTTGAAGATCCCAAAGGAGAAAAATTCCATTATTCGAGAATTATAAAATCAATGCCCCTACCTCCTACTATTATCAGACCACATCCACATGGGATAGATGTTGAAACCATTCGAAGAATGATGATTGAATCTCAATTTGAAATTCCTACTGTTGATGATAAAATGATTGAAAAAGTTAGAAAGGATTTGGGACTATCAAAAAAGAATCTTAATTTTAAAGGAATTATGGATAAAGCCAAAAAACGTTGGAAGACGCTGTCTCGTCCAGTAAGAGTTGTAATATCTATGATGTCATTTTTAGGGCTTGATTTTGAGAAATTAGCAAAAATCCGTATAGAAGATATTGACGTTGCAAATAAGAAACTTCACTATTGGGATTTTGGTGATTCTCAATCAAAATCAGTGGACATAGATCCTGAAAGTCCTTACTATAAACAACTAACCAATACAGTACAGGGAGAAACACTGACATCTTTTCTTACAAAGCGATTTCAACGTGTAGGCCCAACTACTGCTGTTAAATTTGCAGAATTTGCAGGATTCAAGCCTGAGAAAAGAATGGGCACTTTTACCAATCAGGAATTAGTAAAACTAAGTGATTCGCTTCAAAGATTTGAAGACTTTATGTCTCCAGATCCTACTTGTCTTGCCCCTTTAGGTGCAGAACCTTTAGAAAAAGGAATGCAAAAATTCTTCAATCCTGACTTTTTGGAAGTTGTACAGAGACCTGCCTCTGCTTATTCTGGGTTTCCTTTTGTCGTTGAAATGGGTATCGCCTATGGTGGTGAAATTGAATCCAAAGGGACCAAAGTATACCGATTTGCAAATCGTATTCCGTTGTTATATGATGAAGGTAGTGATGTTGTTCTAAAGGTAGTAAATGATACTGATTGGAGTAGATACAAAATAAAAGGTGATCCCCCACTAGTGATAGTTTCTCATATTTGTTCTACAAGAATTCCATACAAGACTGTAGGAAAAGAAAATGTAGCAGATAGACAAGAAATTGAAAGAGAACTAAAACTTGCTTTACAGTATCTATCACGAAAATTAGCTTCTTACATGTCTAAAAAAGGCCAAGCAGAAATGGCAAAAAAGAGAGCAAATCTATATGCCAAATACATTCCATTGATTGCACAATTTTGCACAGAACTTGCACATAAGAAAAAAGAACCCAATTATAAGAAAATGTTAGAGGAGGAGACAGCGGCAATTGGCTAAAAATAAAAAACAAAGCAAAAAAGTAATTGAAAAACACAAAGGTCTTTTGGAATCTTTGGAAAAACTAGGATCAAAGATATATGGTGATTTAGATCGTGGGGAATTTCCAAAATTCTCTATTCCTAGTAGATCAGTAAGCAATATCGTATATGATAAAAAATTAAGACAATATATTTTGGGAAATAACAGTGCAGTAAGAAGCGCCAAAAATTCATCGCAATTACGGTCATTCACTCAACTTATGTGGTTGGCATTTTTTGCCAATAGACTAACTCAAGAAAAAAAATCCTCTACTCTAAGAGATGTTTACTATTCTTCTCAGGCATTTGCAATTGATTTTGATGACCAGTCTGAATCTGACAATATTATCGTCGATTTGGAGGCTGTTATGGCTAAACCCCGTGAGGACTTTCACATATTTCCCGAAGAAAGAAGTTCAATATTTGGAGATTTGAATGTAGAATACACTGTTCCAGGTTATGAAGGTAAAAGAATGAATTTGTCAAATCACCCTGATGGTTATGCAATTGGTCCTAGTTTGACTACAGCTGAATTAGTAGACACTAGTGCTGAAATTGTAATAGCAATAGAAAAAGGTGGTTTGTTTACTAGATTCGTTGAAGAACAAGTTGATAAAAAATTTAAATCAATTATAGTTGATACTGGAGGTCAAGCTCCGCGTTCAACTCGAACTTTGCTAAAGAGATTACATGATGAACTATCATTGCCAGTCATAATTCTAACTGACGGTGATGTGTATGGAGAACACATTGCTATGGTAATAAAATCCGGTTCTGCAAATGCAGCACATCTCCGTGAACTAACTGTTCCTGATGCAAAATGGGTTGGTGTATGGGCAACAGATATTGAAAAATACAAACTGCCTACTATCCCAATGACTGAATCAGATATTAAGAGATGCTATGATTTACAAAAAGATCCTCGATACCAAGAAGGTATTTGGAAAAAG